>JAADFS010000023.1 GCA_013152795.1 Deferribacteres bacterium | reverse complement strand
TGGCGTTAATTTTTGGTGCAGTCAACACATCAGGAGCTCTGTTATCACCATTAATCTTCCTCCAGACGTAGTAGGCATAGTCTTTCACCTGTACAGTCTTCATCTCTTCGTTATCCTTGATCTCTCTTTTAACCTCGAGATCAAAGATCGGCTCAATCCCGGAAGAAATATTACCCCACAGCAGGCTGGTAGTGCCTGTTGGGGCAATGGAAAGCAGATGACTGTTTCTGACTCCGTATTTCTGCATATCATTCCGTATGTCTGCAGGCAGGTCCCTGACAAATTCGCCTGCAAGATACTTTTTCGGATCAAACAGGGGAAAACATCCCTTTTCCTGTGCAAGTTCGACAGAGGTCCTGTATGCAGTATCTCTCATTAACCTTGCAAGGTCATCGCAAAACACAAGGGCCTCCGCAGAGCCGTACTGAATCCCCATCATCCAGAGCATATCGGCAAGCCCGGTAATACCAAGCCCTACCCGTCTTTTGCTTACAACCTCGTCCCTTTGTTCCTTAAGTGGCAGCCGGGCCACATCTACCACGTTATCAAGGAACCTTACAGCTGTCTTTATCGTCTTATGAAACAAGTCATAATCAAATTCAGGGTTTTGGAAAGGGGACCTTACGAACCTGGTAAGGTTTATGGAGCCGAGGTTGCATGCTCCGTTTGGTGGCAACGGCTGCTCACCGCATGGATTGGTAGCATGAATTTCCTCGCAGTAATAAAGGTTGTTAAGCCTGTTGATCCGGTCGATAAAGAGTACGCCTGGTTCGGCATAATCATAGGCATGAGCAAGTATCTGATCCCACAGGGCCCTTGCCGATACGGTTTTGTAGACTTTACCCCCAAAGACAAGCCTCCACTCTCCGTTGTTCTTTACTGCCTCCATGAACCTGTCCGTAATCAGGACTGAAAGGTTGAAATTAACTAGGGCATCGTTCTCAGACCCTCTTTTGGCCGTAACGAACCTTTCAATATCAGGGTGGTCAACCCTCATCACAGCCATCATGGCCCCTCTTCTGTGCCCACTTGAAGATATGGTCCTGCACATAGCATCATATACCTGCATAAAGGAGATAGGGCCTGAAGATGTTGACCCAACCCCTAAAACAGGAGCGTCTTTAGGCCTGAGAGTGGAGAAATCAAACCCTATTCCGCCGCCAGCCTGCATGGTAAGGGCTGCTTTGTGAAGTACAGAAAAAATCCCCTCCATACTGTCTTCAATTACAGGGGAAACAAAACAATTCATGGCAGTACATTTCGACCGGGAAGTTCCCAGGGCATTCATGACACGGCCACCTGGAAGAAAGAAATCCAGGAGCCAGCGGAATTTCTCCTCCCACACCGCCGGAGCCTCTTCTGCAGAGGCAGCAGTCCTGGCAACTCTGCACTTGGTATCATCCAGAGACCCGTCTGCCCGGTATTTGTACTTTTTGCGCCAGATGTAGTCAACTACTTCCTGCAGATCAGCATCATCTGCATCTGTTATTTCCTCTACAGCTAACACTTTATTTCCTCCTCTCTCTTTCCTATACCCCTGTTGACCCTATTCCGCCTACTCTTTCAGCATCAGCCTCGTCGCCATCGGCCAACAGAAACCTTTTAAAGATTCCCTGTGCGATCCTCTCTCCTTTTTTAATCGTTACAGCCTTAGAGGAATGATTCATTATTCCGATAACTATATGCCCCTCATTGTCCGGATTATTGTAATAATCTGCATCAATAATCCCCTCATCATTAAGTAAAGAGAGGCTGTTTTTAAAGGAAATACCGCTTCTTATGTGAATCCCGAGGTATTCGCCATCCTGCATGTAAGCCTTTAGGCCCGTAGGAATACTCACCTGCCCATGCGGCGGGACCACTACATCTTCGGCTGCCTCGATATCATAAGCAGCCGATTTTGCGGTTTTCCTTTTCGGAAGAGCGATCCCCTTGTCTTTATACCCTGAAACCACCTCAAAACCCCTTTTTCTGACCGTTCCTGTCATACAAACCTCCTTATTCCGGGATGGAAGCAATTACATCCAGGATTTCGTCTTTCTTCTTAAACCCTGCATAACTCAGGTAGTGTTCATCTATTTTCCTGAGAAACCCGATATTCTCCCTATATATCTGTTCAGCATCCTCCGCAGAGGTGTTTGGAATCACTCCCTTCTCCTTATAACTCAAACACTCTGCTATACTATCAAGAACTAACTGTTGCAGAAGCCGTTGCTCCGGGGCCAGCCTGTGCTCAGTCCCTGGCGGAGCATTTAGAGTAGAGTTTAGCTTATTCAAATCTCCCACTAACATGGGACCCTCCTAAATATATATTACTCCTGGGGTTTATACTCTTTACCAGCATACAGCTTACCTGGATTCCACACACTTTAATCCCTGAGTGGCGGAGGTTTTGACAACTTACCAGGACATTCAGGCTCGATCCTTCTTGACTCGCAATCCCTGATCCTCTTCCTTATAACCCTGATAAGTTGAGCCCTGAAGTATGCCTTCCCCCAACCCTTTCCTGCACTGCCATTGCTGCTAACAGAAAGGACCAGTTCACACATCTGCAATCTCCTTTCTCTGAAGTTCAAGGGGTTTTAGACGAGACAACAGCTACATTAAGGAAATCTGGACCGGCTTGTTCCGTCTTCTTCCTTTTGTAGCAGCAGTCTTAAGAGCCATCGTGGTATTTTTCAGCCAGTTCAGCCCCGGCGCCGTTTGATGAATCCGGTACTTTAACATATCATTCAGCATTCCGATCCATCGTTCAGCATCCCGCAGTTGATAAGGCAGAAAGGGCGGAATTGCAGAAGGTCTGTCAAGGTAGTATTTCAGCAGACCTGCTTTGGTATGAGATACAGTTTTATCCAGTTCAAGTTGTATAAGTTTCATCAACATATCCTTTTCATACCTGGCAGGACAGTTCCGGTAACCCCCTAACGGCAACAGCCCGGACAACAGGATACAGCCTTTATCAACATCCGGAAGAGTTACCCCGTCCAGCCTTCTTGCAAGTGTAATATAGCCCATGTATGCCTTTGGAGAGAGGTAATACCTTGAAATCAGGGCCCCCTCTTTTGTCAGGGTGAGCTTACCATCCCTTTCAACAAGAATATTGCAGGCCTTCAGGAACCGTATGTAGCTGTCAACGGTTTTTGTAATCTTTTGACTGTTTGAGTAAGTAGCGGCAAAAGTCATTCCCAGGGCCTGATAAAGGTCAGCCCTCGTGGCAGCGTTCAGAGAGAGCAATGTAAGAACCATGGATTCAACGGGCAGCGGAAGGGATTTAGCCATTACATATTTTTTGGCATGAAAGAGCTCAATCCTGTCTCCTATTACGTATGCAGTGGCTTCCGCTCTCCCCCTGCCGGCACGGCCTATCATCTGGCCAACATCCATAAAATCCAGGTAATAGATACCCCGTCTGATTCCACAAACTATGACCACATCAGCAGGGGTATTGATTCCTTGAGACAGGGTATTAGTTGCAAGAAGTGTTTTTAACTCCCCCTTTCTGAAATCCGCAACTATTTTATCCTTATGTGCCTCGTCAATATCAGCGCAATGAAAAGGGGCAACCAGGGATTCGCTTAAGCAGAACCCGGCTGCCTTTGTAGGTACAAACACCAGAACACTTTCACCCTGATGCTTGTTCAGGAGATCCTTCAGCACCTTCACCCTAACCGACTCCTTGTTATACGCCAGGCCAACCGTAGTGACTATCAGGTTGGAGGATGGAGTTTTTGGAGCCGCAGTAGCATCAATATCGTCAGGGACATGAATCTCGTGCAGGCTGATCCTGGTTGACCTGTATCTTGATATAAACAGATCAGCATTCAGCAGATCAGCCACTGCATCTTTATTAGGAAAAGTGCCTGACATGAGAAGCACCTTCCCCCCTCCCCTGATAAACATCACGATGGCAACATCAAGCTCACCACTTCTGGAAGGGTCCAGCAGGTTATGCGCCTCGTCCACAATCAGCAGGCCGGCGTTAGCCCACTCCTTTCCGCTCCGCACTGCACTTATATATCCCTCAGGGGTGGTCACGATCACGTATTTACCGGCAACATTCTTGTCGTAACCGGTATTCATCCCAACGACCTTTGCACCCCACACCCCTTTAGAGTCGGCATACAGGTTCTTCACGAGCTCACGGGTTGGAGCAGTAAGAACAACCCTTTTGCCTTCATCGAGAAAATACCTTGATGCAATATAGGTAAGAGCGGTTTTACCGGTACCTGTCCCACTTTCAACAACAGAGTTGCGTTTTGGACTATACAAGTCTCTGAAGCAGCTCTGTAATGGATTGAGCATAGGGAACGGAATATCGGGGTCAGGCTCTGTACTGCACGGGTAATCTTCCGTGATCTCTATTCTTCGAGGGAACTCTTCAGGTCTGCTGAACCTGCCAATAAACCGTTTAAGAATATTTTTAAATTTAAGCACTGCAGATACCTCCTGTCCAACATCCATCATCTCCTTTCAGTCGGGAGAAACGGCATTAAAAAGGCAACATAACTACTATCTTCGCCTTCAACCCTGATTGGCCCCATATCGTTAGTAAAGGAGACCGTCACATTACCGCGGGCATGTTTAATAACACCATAGAAAGTAGAAGCATTAACCTTTATTTTGAGCGGGTCTCCCTCCCAGCGCAGATCAGGAAATCTTTCCATAGATACACCAAAATCATCTCTGGCAGAAAACCTGGGGGGTCTTTTAACATAGTTCGCGTATGACATGTTAATCTGCAGTTTGTCTGAAAGTTTTCGCATATGTGAAACAACCGACAGAAATTCATCTCGACTGCCCTTCAGAAAGGTACGGCCTTTTACAGTTACATCTTCATATGGAGGGAATACCCCGTTATGCTCAGGGATGTATAATTCACATGACATCTCCCCATCAACAGTAAAACCTACAGCCCTGTCATAGAAACTCATAGTAAGCATATCCCCATCCATTTTCCCGATCATCCTAACCCCCACTTTAGGCAAGAGGAATCTTCCCTGGTATGGACTGCCCTTGTAGATAGTTGATATAGCAATGACTCTCCTGTCGCTTCCAACTGCTCTGACAACATCCTGGTTGCATTCAAGCAGTATACAGCCGTAGTTGAAACGATGATCAGCATTTTTCTCTGATCCAGCAGCAAACAGGGCTCTTTCAAAGAGATCCTTAACTATATTGAGCTCTGTAGTAACAGTACCTAATGGAGTGCCTATAGCTGGACGAAGAGGGCCATTTCCTTCGAAAAAGGGGATATTTATTGTGCTGCTGCTGTCAGATATCCGCATATGCTTCTTAAGAGCTGAAAAGATGATATCTCCATTCATATTGGACAGGACCGGGATATATCTTGCGGGGACAATAAAATCGAAATCTTCGTCCACCTCTGCCGTCAGGAACAATGCCAGGTGTTTTATCCCATCCGATGCTTCCAATCTCAAACTCCCCTGCACACCATCGTTAAATGCAAACATGTGTATCGGGGTATCACTTTCCTCAATACTTAGTATCTTGCATGCACTGCTCAACTTTTTACTGACAACACATCTCAACTGTAACTCCTTTCCATGCAGAATCTCTTTTTAAGAATCTTTAAAGCCTTTTTCTCTCTTTGCCTCACGGCCTCTTTTGTAATATTGTAATCAGCCCCAATCTCGCTTAGAGTTTTGCCTTGCAAGTATCGTTTTTTAATGACACCCCTGAAGCGCTCAGGAAGTGTATCCACTATCTGCCACAGTTCCTTCAACTCTGTCTGATACAGAACATCAGGGTCATAAGAAGGGATAATATCCTGGAACGTTACCCCATCAAGAACGTCATCATTTAAAGACAATTCCTGAAGGTGATTCTGCGCGTAACTGAACTGCTTACCGCAGGCAGGGCAGAACATTCCATTAAAAGAGCTAAAACAGTAAATCTTTTTACTGTCCGAACTGCATGACCTGCAATATATTCTCTTGTGAGCAACCCTGTGACCACCGTCCATCATGTTGGCCTTTATCCACCCATACACATAAGTGGTAAAAGCTGATTTAACGCGGGACTTGCTATACTTGTTAATTGCTTCAAAGAGTCCGAGATAACCTTTCTGGACAAGATCATCAAATTCATCCTGAACCTCCAGGTTAAGAAGTTTCTGTGCCAGTCCATAGATCAGAAACTTATATTTCTGCACAAGAACTTCAATGGAATCAGAGCCATAATGACTTCTGGCCTGTAAGAGTTCCAACATCTCTTTTCTTGCAATCTTTCCCTTTTGCATCAATAACACCTCCTCAATAGTGTCGTGGGACGTCTCATCGCAGATACCGGCTGGTCCTTCTGCCCCTGGAATGCAGTAGGTTCTTTAGGAACGGAGCGTACCAGCCTCCTATCTGATATAGTTTTCATGAGGCCGGACTCTTTCTACAGTAACCACAGTAGAACCATCCACTACAAACCTCCAGCCTTTTGCTACCCGGTATTCGGTTTCTCCATGCAATATCTGTCTTACAAATATGTTCCAACGGGTAGACCTGCAGTCAGGTTTTTCCGGCTTTGCTTGTCTGAAAATCTTTTCCAGCTCCTCGATGCTGTTATCAACCCCCAGACATGCGGCTAATCTTCCCCATTGTGTTACTGCATGACGTGCGAATCGGTATTGCAACATCAATCTCCTTTTTTTCAATTCATTTGTTTGACATTTTTTCTGTAAAATCTTTATATTTACAACAGGAGGGGCAACAATGATAGAGGTAGAAGAAAAATTGTTAAGAATGATTTCTTTGGAGCAATTGAGTAAGGCAGTAAGGCAGGAGACTCCGGTATGTTCCCGCTGTCTTTTAACGATTGATGTAGTGGATGAAAAAGTACTGGCGGAATACAGGGATATAAAGGTAGGAGGAACACGCTATACTCTGGTAGAGCCTTACTGCCCTCGATGTGGCAGGCTGGTTAAAGCCAAGCACTACATAATTAATTAACTTCTCAGACAGGAGAAGGCGTTAGCTGAGCTAACGCCTTTCTTGTTATCCTCTTGATCTCCGGAGCAGTCCTGTCCGAATAATCCAGCTCTGCTATCTTCTCTAACACGAGAGCCGGGTTTGTGTTAACCAGCTCATACAGCCTTGCTCCTGGATTAGTTGAACCGATAAGGCCTCTGGACCTTGCAATAAACCTTGCTGATTTCTGTCTTTGACACATAAAAAACCTCCTTTTTGGGATAGGATATTTTTTGAAAAAAACATCTCACCGGACTTCTGTATACCAGCCCCCCGCCACAGTCCACACAGGTATTAGATATATTCAGAGAGAATTTTTTTTAAGGCCGTCTCGATATGATTGTCGTTCAGCCCCTGATCATGTAACCAGCGATATTTCCGTCCTGTATAAGACAGTAAACGGGGTCTTACCTTATAAGTAGGATGGTCATGATAAGCCCTGTCTGAATTGACAATGCTTAAAAGACTAAACCCTACACTGACAATATTGCTCTTTCGAACAGCATCCGCAACGTCAAAACCGGCCCTGGAAATCACAGTATCAATATCCTCCTTCAATTCCTTAAACGTCTCGGGCCTGATCTTCATCTTGTTTCCTCCTTACTTAACCTCCCGGTTATCTGATCACCGGCCGCTGCTCCAGGAGCCGCCCTCGCATGTATCTCTTTTGATGTGCGTGGCCTACGGAACCAGCTCCGGCAGTATCCTCATCCCGTTTGCCCCTGTTGGATGAGAGACAACCGGGACTCTTGACAAAAGGATTAAAATCCCTTTAAATAAAGCAATGGCAGAACGTGAAAACATAAGGGAGAGGATCAGGAAAGTTAATCCCGGAGCGGTCCCTCTAATCAGGGAAATGGACAGACAACTACTGAACGCTGGATATCGTGGAGCTATAGTTGATACTACAGAGGACATGACAGAAGATGAAGAGTGGATGGCGTTTTTTGAAGGATTCCTGAGAGAGGGGTATGCAGAAGCAGAGGCTCAAGCGAAAGCCACACAGTGGTTAGAGATTTCCAGGAAACTCTAGTATCTGGTCAAACATATTGAAAACTTCCTTGATAAAGGCACTCCTTTCGGCCTGAGCAACATTACCGGGTTGATCTTCTGTCAAGCATCAGATACACCTCCTTTTCAGTTTTTTAATCTTTTTCCTTCTTTACAGTACGGCCAAGCCTTCTGTTCCTTTCAGCCTCCTGTGCGACAAGAAAAGCCGTCCTTGCAGATACATTCATCCGTCTCATGTTGAAATATATCCAGATGTTCATAAAACACCTCCAGCAGCCTGATCAGGCCATCAAGAATGACTTCTAACTGCCCTACAAGCCAGGGACTTAACGGTTAAGCATGATATTCAACGCATCTGAAATCATGTAACCTGGGAAGACCTTCGTGATTGCCGCACTTGTCTAAAAAAGACTTTTCGTTGCAGTGCCTGCAGGCAGATGGACCTGAACTGCACCCCTTCTCTCTGCACTTCCCGGCAACGCATCCGCAACTATAGCAGTAAATTTTAAGTCCGGCCTCTCTCTCTGTTTCTACTAACATGTTTTTTACCTCCGTTGTTGTAAGAAATTAAAAATTGCCATCCAAAGGATGGGTGGAAAGGAAGGAACATCACATTTGCAACAACCTGTAAGCCCTCTTGACAAGGTCTTCATCTTTGGAAAGGTCACAATCCGGCCAGCCACCTCTTACGGCGCAAATGTAACAAAGACACTTAAGCTTTTCCGGCCGGACTTCATACATACGGCAGCTCATAAAAAAAACCTCCTTTTCGAAAAAAAATCCCTTACAAGGGACTTTTTTATAAGCAAGGATTGAAACAATTGAGTCTTCCATGAACTACTCCTTTAATTTGCTCAACGCATCCCGGAGAGCATCAAGAAGACTACCCGTCCCAGCATATTCTTCAGCCTGCCTTAAAACATCCTCACAGGACTTGATCAAATTCTCTATAGCTCCACTATTCAGAGCATCTGTGCTGATACCAGCGCAAGCGTTAACACAGGCAACGATACGACGGACATTGGCTTCCTGCCTTTTCAGGTCAAACGGGGATGCCATAATGGCAATTTTCTTCCCGTCTGCTCCCAGGATGGTAATGCTCTCATTTCTCCACGGCTCGGGTGAATGTTTAAACATATCTCCCGCCTTTCTCCGGATACTTGATATTGGTACCTGTCTGA
>JAADFS010000022.1 GCA_013152795.1 Deferribacteres bacterium | reverse complement strand
CCGATGACACTCTTCCTTGCCGCTGACCAGACTTCAAGTATCGCCTTCTCGACAAAGCGCACGCCCTTGCCGAGGAGCCTTACGCCCACGCCCTTTGAGGGTAGTGTGGAGGCGCCTCCGTATACCCCCTCCATACCGTCCAGCATTGCATGCAGTGCACCGGCCAGGGGCCTCTCGACGGAGGGATTATCAAACACAAGGTATATAACGGCCATTGCCGTGGATGACTCAAGGAATCCCATGCCGCTGCATCTGGCAGCCCCGGGTCTGAGGACAACCCTTTCCGACATGACCAGCTCGCCGCAATACTCGATCTCGGTGACACTTCTGTATTCCCCGAACAGCAGATATTCACCCCTCGCAACCCTGCCCGGGGTGAAGAAATCAAGCACAAAGGCGGCTGCCCCCTCCTCCATGCATATCCTCGTCCTCTGCCGGAACAGAGAGCCTGCAAAAGGTATTACATAACCCGGCATGTACTCGATCACCGCCCCTCTGCCGGCGGCAATGCGCACCTCCTGCGAGGAGAATTCACCCGTGCTCCTGTAGACCCTGTTGGCCGAAGGTGCGGTTATGAGGGCATGGGCGTAATCACCAACGGTTATGTCCATATCCACCCTGTCCCCTCCCGCCAGCCCTCCCGAGGGATTGACGATATATGTACAGGCGCATCCGGCGCCCTCGGTGCGGAAGGGCTGAAACGCCTGCACCGGCATGGTGGAAAATGAGTCATGGAGTATGGTCTTCTCCCCCTGTTTTTTGAACACCAGCCTCAGCCTGCCGTGCCTTCCCGTCGCGGACAGTCCTTGCGGCTCAGACAAAGAGCACCTCTTTCCTGATCCAGTCGATAACCGCATCGATCCCCTCTTCCTTCATCAGGCTCGTGAATATAAAAGGCCTTTCTCCCCTCATCCTCCCTGCGTCCCTCCTCATCACCTCCAGGCTTGCACCCACATACGGCGCGAGGTCCGTCTTGTTGATCACGAGCAGGTCCGACCGCGTGACACCCGGCCCCCCTTTTCTTGGAATCTTGTCGCCGCCCGCAACATCTATCACGTAGATAGATCTGTCGACCAGTTCGGGGCTGAAGGTTGCAGCGAGGTTGTCACCGCCGCTTTCCACGAATATTATGTCCAGCCCCGGGAACCTGCTGATCAGCCTTTGGATCGCCTCCTGGTTCACGGATGCATCCTCCCTTATGGCCGTGTGCGGGCACCCTCCCGTCTCAACACCTGTTATCCTCTCCTCAGGCAATACCCCGGCCCTCACAAGAAACTCGGCATCTTCCTGCGTGTACATTTGTCACAACTGCGATGGAAAACTCCCCGGACATCCTCCTGCAGAGTTTCTCTATGAGCGCTGTCTTACCGGACCCCACGGGCCCGCCTATGCCGATTTTTACCGGCCCTGTCATCTCCGCCATAAACATAACCTCCCTGGACTTTTAAAGGTCATAACTCCTCCCAACCTCCCCTTATCTTAAGGGGAGGAGTAACAGAACTTCATTCTGCCCCCCCCTGAACCCGCAACTCTCCCGCCCAATAACCACCATCTCATGACCTGAACAACCTCGTATAGAGATGCTCATGTCTCATCGCCCTTATCTCAATCCCTGGTGCAAAGGCGGATATATCATCTTCACCGAGTGATGACACCTCTCCCGCGATATCCGATAGGAGGGGCTTGATGTCCTCGATCACCTTCTGCCCCTCTGTATGCCCTATGGGTATAAGCCTCACCCCCGCGCTTACAATACCCGAGACCGCTGAATAAAGGTATGCCGCCAGGGCTTCATCACTTGCGGCCCCCAGTGAACTACACGCAAGCGCAAACACCACGGGGTGATGGCCCAGGGCCCCGCCCCTTTCGACAGCCTCAGCAAACCCCTCCAGCATCCGGGATTTATGAAGCACCCCCATGACCTTCAGAAGCTGCCTCCCTGTCTGCAGGCTCCCTTCCCTTGTCTCCCTGGCCAGCTTCATGCAGTGTATCAGCCGGTCGATGCGCAAGACGGCCTGCATATCCTCCCTGCCCGCCGCCTCGATGCACAGTTTTACTGCGAGCGCATCGCACCTGCGTGTCATTCCGGCCAGATACGCCCTCAGAAATTCATTTGAGGCCGTCCATATCCTTTACGCGGCCCTCGGTTACATAAGTCTCAAGCCCCCAGGAATAGGCAAACGCCCCTGAGGGAAAGAATGAATCGGTGATCTGTAAAAGACCGATAAGGGAAATCATTTTATCCATAATGGCTGCATTTACTTTACAGTGGCATAAAAACATCGCCTGCGGGCAGGAGAGCCTGCCGTAAAAGCTTTATCTGCGATACCTTCAAGGATAACAGGTCAGCCCCCTCCCCCTCCCCCCTTCCCAAGGGGAGGGGGAACTTGCTTCATTCTGCCCCCTGAACTTTGAACTCTGAACTCGCAACCCGTAACCCGCAACTTGGAACCCGCAACTCTCCTGCCCGTTTATGCAAATTTAAGGTCAAAACAGGAAATACCTCTGCGCCATTGACAGTATCTCCGGGCTCACACGACAGCACCCTGCCGTCCGCCTTCACTGTATAGGTTTCAGGGTCAACCTCGATATGGGGGAGATAACTGTTGTTGATCATGTCCTTCTTGCCGATGTTGCGGCAGTTTTCGACAAATGCGGCCCTTTTCCGCAGACCCAGGCGCTCGTGCACGCCCCTGTCAAAGGCGGCCTTTGACAGGAACGTCAGTGATGTGCTGTAAACAGCCCTGCCGTACGCCCCGAACATTGGCCTCATCAGGTAGGGCTGCGGAGTGGGGATCGAGGCATTGGCATCACCCATCTGGGCGTACGCGATAAACCCGCCCTTTATGACCATCTTCGGCCTTACGCCGAAGAATGCAGGCTCCCACAGCACGATGTCAGCAAGCTTGCCTTTTTCAACAGAGCCGACATACCGTGCAATCCCGTGGGCTATTGAGGGGTTTATGGTGTACTTCGCCACATACCTGGCGGCCCTGACATTGTCGTTGTCGCCCTTTTCCTCTTCGAGCCTTCCCCTCTGTCTCTTCATCTTGTCCGCTGTCTGCCATGTCCTGATGATGACCTCTCCGACCCTGCCCATTGCCTGGGAGTCAGAGGCCATTATGCTGAAGGCACCCATGTCATGCAGGATGTCCTCCGCCGCAATGGTCTCGGCCCTTATCCTTGAATCCGCGAAGGCCACATCCTCGGGTATCCGGGGGTCGAGGTGGTGGCATACCATGAGCATGTCGAGGTGTTCCTCCATTGTGTTGACTGTAAAGGGCATGGTCGGGTTTGTTGAAGACGGCAGTACATTGGCCTGCCCGCAGACCTTTATTATGTCGGGGGCATGGCCGCCGCCCGCACCCTCTGTATGATATGTATGTATTGTCCTGCCCCTGAATGCGGCTATCGTGTCCTCGACAAAACCCGCCTCATTAAGGGTATCCGTGTGTATGGCGACCTGCACGTCGTATTCATCCGCCACAGACAGGCATGTATCGATTGCTGCAGGCGTGGTTCCCCAGTCCTCGTGCAGCTTCAGCCCCATGGCCCCTGCCTCCACCTGCTCCCTGAGGCTTTCCGGCCGTGAAGAATTGCCCTTGCCGAGAAATCCCAGATTGACGGCAAAGGCATCAGCAGCCTCAAGCATCCTGTGTATATTCCATTCGCCGGGAGTGCATGTAGTGGCGTTCGTACCGGTTGCAGGGCCTGTTCCGCCGCCTATCATGGTGGTGATGCCTGATGATATAGCCTCTTCAATCTGCTGCGGGCATATAAAGTGGATATGGCTGTCCACGCCGCCGGGTGTGGCGATCAGGCCCTCGCCTGCTATCACCTCTGTCGAGGCCCCTGTTACCAGCTCGGGATCCACTCCATCCATGAGGTCAGGGTTGCCGGCCTTGCCTATGCCGCATATCCTGCCGTCCCGCACCCCTATGTCCGCCTTTACAATGCCCCGGTAGTCAAGGATGACCACATTGGTTATAACCAGGTCAGGGGCGCCGCCTTTTGCCGTCGCCCGGGGTGACTGGCCCATCCCGTCCCTTATGACCTTGCCCCCGCCGAACTTCACCTCGTCGCCGTATCTTGTAAAATCCTTCTCCACCTCTATGAACAGCTCGGTATCGGCAAGTCTTATCCTGTCCCCTGTTGTGGGGCCGAACATACCGGCGTATTGTCTTCTGTCCATGTTCAGACTCATATCAGGCACCTCCGAATCCCTTGTCCTTTGCCCTGCTGAGCGCGGCATTCCTGACCGCTTCATCTGCGGTACAGCCCTCTGTCAGGCCGTTTAATCCGTAAATGTTCCTGCCGCCGCCGAATTCCACGAGCGAGACCTCCCGGTCCTGGCCGGGCTCAAACCTGACGGCAGTGCCCGCGGGGATATTCAGCCGCATGCCGAAGGCCTTTTCCCTTTCAAAGACCAGGGCCCTGTTGACTTCAAAAAAATGAAAATGCGAGCCCACCTGAACAGGCCTGTCTCCCGTGCTTTTCACCACAAGTGAGACCGACCTCCTGCCCCTGTTCAGCTCTATGTCACCTTTACCGGGAATATATTCACCTGGTATCATCCTGTCCTCCTTTTTTAATATTAAATCCACCTCAACCCAGCGGTAATCCCTCCCAACCTCCCCTTAGTGGTATAAAACATCGCCTGCGGGCAGGCTCTCCTGCCTGTTTATGCAACATTAAGGTAAATATCTCCCCTCTTAGTTTAAGAGGGGCCGGGGGAGTTATCTTACCGGATCATGAATGGTTACAAGCTTTGTTCCGTCAGGGAAGGTCCCCTCAACCTGTATCTCCTTTATCATCTCCGGGACACCATCCATAAGGTCCTCCCTCCTGAGAATGGATGCCCCGTACTGCATCAGCTCGGCAACCGTCCTGCCCTCCCTTATGCCCTCAAGCACTGCCGAGGTAATAAGGGCCACTGCCTCGGGGTAATTGAGCTTAATCCCCCTCTGCTTCCTCTCATTGGCCAGAGAGGCCGCCATATAAATCATGAGCTTGTCTTTTTCTTTCTCCGTAAGCCTCATCCGCAACACCTCCGTACAATCTTACTTAAAATCCCCCCCTAACCCCTCCACCAGGGGAGGGGGAACCTGTTTCATTCTGCCCCCCCTGCAATTATCCCATCGCCTTATAGCCGTTGAACCCGCAACCCGCAACCTGCAACTCGCAACCCGGAACTCGCAACCCGCAACTCTCCTGCCTCTTTATGCAATATCAAAGTTCATACCGTCAGGTACTGCCTGACAATATCCTGCCCCAGGTCCTCTGTCCTGCCGCCGGCTACAATCCTTCCGCGGTTCATGATATAGAATCCCTGGCAATACTCGCGGACAAAATCCAGGTACTGCTCGACAATCAGCACCGTCATGTGTTTCTCCTCAACGAGCTGCCTCAGCACCCTGCCGATCTGCTGAATGATGTTCGGCTGTATACCCTCGGTCGGCTCGTCAAGGATCAGCAGCTTCGGGCCTGTAACGAGCGCGCGCCCGATTGCGAGCTGCTGCTGCTGGCCGCCTGAGAGGTCTCCGCCCATCCTGTCGGTCATGTCCTTCAGGACCGGGAAGAGCTCATAAATCTCTCCGGGTATCCGGTCAAGGCCGTCGCTGCGGGCGGACAGGCCGATCTTCAGGTTCTCCTCCACAGTGAGTTTCGGGAATATCATCCTCCCCTGCGGCACAAATGCAAGGCCGGCCTGTATGCGGTTGTGCGTGGGCATCTTTGTGATTTCACGGCCGTGCATCCTGATGGAGCCGGCTGACGGATTCAGCAACCCTATGATGTTTTTCATCAGTGTCGTCTTGCCCACGCCGTTGCGTCCCATGACACAGACAATCCGCTCCTCCGGGACCTCCATATCAATGCCGTGAAGCACCTGCACCTCTCCGTAGGAAAATGACAGTTTCTCAACCTGTAACATCATCGCCCCAGATATGCCTCTATGACTTCTTCGTTTTCCTGCAGCTCACTGAGCGTGCCTTCCGCCATGATCTTTCCCTCATTAAGCATGGTTACAAAAGAATCAAGCCTGCGCACAAAATCCATATCGTGTTCTATGACTATAATGGTATGGTCTCCCCTGAGTTCAAGAAGGAGTTCCGCTGTCAGCGCGGTCTCAGAGTCGGTCAACCCCGCCGCGGGCTCGTCAACGAGCAGCAGCTTCGGGTCTGACAGGATCAGGGTGCTGATTGCCAGCCACTGCCGCTGGCCGTGGCTGAGATACCTTGCCTCCAGGTCCCGCACCTCCAGCAGGCCGACCCGTTCAAGTATGCCGAGTATGCGGTCTCTCTCTTCTTTTGTCTCTTTGCAGTACAGGTTCGACCACAGGCGCCTGCGCCCCGGCAGCGCAAGTTCCATATTCTGATATGTGGTCAGGCTGTCAAACACAGCAGGTGTCTGGAATTTCCTGCCGATGCCCATAAGCGCAATTTCCGTCTCATCCATGCCTGTAATGTCCCTGCCTTCAAAATAGACCCTGCCTGTAGCCGGACGGGTCTTGCCGCTTACCACGTCGCAGAGTGTTGTCTTGCCTGCACCGTTAGGGCCTATGATGACCCGCAGCTCATTGTGCCCTATCCCGAGGGCCTCGATATCCAGTGCCTTGAAACCGTCAAACACAGCGGTAATATCCTCCAGGAACAGCAGGAATCTCTCCTCGGAGAAACGGCTGACCCTGGGACTGTCGGTCTTGTAATCCTCGATCCGCTCGTGCAGTTCCATTACGTCTTCAACCTCCTCTGCCCGTTTACCTTATTCCCTCCCCCTACCCGAGAGGGAGACTTGTTTTGTTCTGCCCCCTAAACTCAGAATTCAGAACTCAGAACTTAGAACTTAGAACTTGGAACTTAGAACTCAGAACCCGCAACTCTTCTCCCTCTTTATGCAACGTTTCAATGTTTCCCCGCAAAACGCCGCCCGATGTTGCAGAGGCCCTTGGGGAACAGCAGGACAACGCCTATAAACAGCCCTCCCAGGACAAACTGCCAGTATTCTGATTTCCAGGTAAATAAAATGAAATCCTTCTCCGACGTAAAAAAGCTGTAAAGGAGGTTCACTGCCAGGGCCCCGAGGATTGCCCCGGAAAGTGTGCCGCGCCCCCCTACCGCCACCCAGATAACGACCATAATAGACATTCCAGCCTCCATATTGGCAGGCGTGAATATCCCCATCTGCGGCGTATAGAGCATGCCTCCCAGACCAGCTATAGCCGCCGCCACAACAAAGGCAAAGACCTTGTAGACATGCGGCCTGTACCCTGCAAACCGCAGGGTCTTTTCATTGTCGCGCACTGCTATCAGCACGCGCCCCAGCCTCGAGCCGACTATGTAACGGCAGAGCAGGTATACACCAGCCAGACACAGGAGGGTGATTATATACACCGCCATCTTGACGTCAGGGTCGGCCAGGCTGTAGCCTGCGATCTTATCGAACCTCGTCAGGCCATTGGTACCGCCGAGTTTCATACTGTTCATGCTGAAGACCAGCCAGGCCGCCACTGTAATAGCCTGCGTCAGGATTGCGAAATAGACCCCGCGGACCCGGCTTTTAAATCCGAAATAACCTATCACAAAGGCGACGGCACCGGGAATCAGCAGTCCGAGCGTCACTGTGGCCGGCAGTGTGTAAAAGGGCTTCCAGAACCACGGAAGCATGGCATCGGCCGGCGCCTCCCCCACCTTGTAGGGGTAAACCACATACAGGCACGCCGGGATATTCCACCCCGAGGCATCAACCATACCGCCCGGGCCGCCGTGATGCGCGAGGTACATGCCCATTGCATACCCGCCGAGGGAGAAAAAGAACGCCTGGCAGAGGCTGAGTATTCCCGTGTAACCCCATATCAGGTCAAGCCCCACCGCTACAATGGCAAAGGCCATATACCGGCCCAGCATGTTCACTGTCTCGATGCTGATCTGCCCGGTATAGTACAGCAGGGGGATACCCACCAGGCCCGCAAGAAACAGCAACAGCAGGGCGTTATGCATCCCCAGCCACCGCACTCCGCCGAGCGGCTGGTCCGTCTTTGCCAGGGCGACATTACTCATCTGCAAGCCTCCCCCGCGGCGCAAACAGGCCGGCCGGTTTGAACTGGATGAATGTCACTATCACGAGCAGGAGCAGGACCTTGGCCCAGATGGCGCCGACCGTGAAAGAGCCGATTGTTGCCGGTTCAAGCACCTTGGTCAGCACACCGATGCCGAGCCCCGAGAAGATAACACCCAACAGCTCGCCCACACCGCCGGTCACCACGACAAGGAAAGAGTCGACGATAAAATTCGTCTGCCCCATATCCGGCGTTACCCCGCCGATAAGCGTCCATGCATAGCCTGCAATGCCTGCAATGCCTGAACCAAAGGCAAAAGTATACCTGTCCACGCGCCCTGTATTCACGCCGAGGCTTGCAGCCATATCCCGGTTCTGCATGGTGGCCCGCATCCTGAGCCCCAGGCCGGTGCGTTTCATCAGGTAGTATATGAGCAGCACACAGAATGCGCACAGGACTATGATAAAGCAACGGCCGTAGGGCAGGACGATATCCTGCATGACCTCGATGCCGCCGCGCGCCCAGGACGGGGCGTTGACTCCTATATTGTCCCCGTAGCGTAGGCGCACGAGCTGTATCAGGATCAGACCCACGCCCCATGTTGCAAGGAGCGATTCCACAGGGCGCCTGTAGAGGTGCCGCACCACCAGGACTTCGATCAGGTAGCCGACCAGTGCAGAGGAAAGGAATGCAGCGGGCAGTGCCAGCATATAATACCAGTCGGATGGATTGTCCGGTGTATGACCGGCCAGTCTCTGTATCTCAAAAGTGGTATACGCCCCGATCATCATCAGTTCGCCGTGCGCCATGTTTATCACACCCATCAGGCCGAATGTGATGGCAAGCCCCAGGGCCATCAGGATAAGAATGGAGCCGAGCGAGAACCCCTGGAATATGCTTCCGAAGTAGTCCACAAAACCCTGGTGAATCTCGATCTGCCTGATCGCCCGGCGGTATACCTGTTCGGCACTGTCGGCGGCAGGCGCGCCGTGTGAACGGACGAGGCCCCTTGCAGTACGCAGCGGCCTTGCGGCAAAGCCCTCCGCTCCATGGTCTTTGCCTGTGATCTCACGGAGCAGTTCCCTCAACCTTGGAAGTGCGCGCATGCTTTTCATCTCCCCGAGCTCGCGTACCACAGCCAGACGGTCTTCCGCTTCCGGCCCGGCGGTCCTTTCATTCAGGCGGAGCAGCAGGAGACTCTCCCTGGCGGTGTAACGGACTTTCCTGTCAGGATCATTCTCCGACAGTTCCCTGAGTAGTTCCACTGCTTCCACAATCCCCGGGGGATCGCCCGCCTTCTTGGCGCCGGAGAGGCGCATGGCGGCATCCGGCGATGAAAGACGCAGGAGAAACTTTGCCCTGCCAGCCAGCCGCCGCTCGCGGCGTGTGGGGCTGATCCCGGTAAGCTCTGCCACCGGCACCACAACCTGCCTGCCGTTGTTCATCAGGGGCCGGCGGGTCAGGGGGTCGGACAGGGGCGCCAGTTCATTCATCTCTTCATCCATAATGGTCCTTTCGCACAGTACGGGCCTGCCCTTCCAGATGTAGATGCTGCCCATCCGGTAGGATTCGAGGAAGTCCTCAAGGCGCTGGTCTCCCGTCTTTGCCAGCGCCATTACCGCCTCCCTGCGGACAGCGGGGTCATCGTGTGCAAGCCTGAGTATATCGGCCCTGACAACGGCGTCATCCGCCCGTGCGGATAAGGCACAGAAGAGCCAGATTGCCTGCAGAAGCAGGATGATGCCTGTCCTGTATAAAACGCCTCTCTTAAGCATATCAATGCTCCGCTTTCTTTGACTGTTTCGTAATATTCCCATACCCCCTGCCCCCTCCCGATAGGGGATGGGGGAAACTCGGGGTGGGGGTGAACTGTTGCGTTATTTCTTTTTCGGCCCGCCTGTCGGCGCCGGAATATTGCCGTCCGGGTGGAGGTATCTGCTGTACGGCTCAGGTGAAACAAGGCCCTTTGTCTTGTAGATGATCCTGAACTGGCCGTTTTTCATGATCTCGCCGATATATACCGGCTTCAGCGTATGCTGGTTGTTTTCGTGCATCTTCTTCCTCCCGCCGGGCGCGTCGAATTCCAGACCGTAGACCGCCTGGCGCACCTTGTCCACGTCGAATGACCCCGCCTTTTCAACAGCGGCCTTCCACACGTAAACACCAAAGTAAGCGGCCTCTATGGGGTCGTCCGTGACGCGGTTGTAGCCGCCCGGCAGGTTGTTCCTCTTGCAGTACTCCTTGAAGTTTTTCACAAACTTTCTGTTTTCCGGTGTATCTATGCTCTGGAAATAGTTCCATGCAGCCAGGTGACCGACAAGGGGCGGGACATCCATTGCCCGCAGCTCATCCTCCGCCACTGAAAAGGCCATGATCGGGATATCGTCCGCAGTCAGGCCCTGGTTCGCGAATTCCTTGTAGAAGGGGACATTGCTGTCACCGTTTATAGTGGACAGCACGCAGGCATCGCCGCTTGCGCCGAATTTCTTGATCCTTGCCACAATGGTCTGGTAGTCCTGATGATGGAACGGCGTGTACTCCTCTATAATGTTCTCATCAGGGACACCCCTGGACTTGAGGTATGCCTTAAGCACCTTGTTGGCAGTGCGCGGAAACACATAATCGGTTCCCAGGAGGTAGAACTTTTTCATTCCGAGTTCATCCATCATGTACTTGGCTGCAGGTATCAACTGCTGGTTCGGGGTGGCGCCCGTGTAAAACACGTTCAGGGACTGTTCCTCACCCTCGTACTGCACAGGGTAGAAAAGAAGCGCATTGTACTGTTCAAACACCGGCAGCACGGACTTGCGGCTGACCGAAGTCCAGCAGCCGAACGTCACCGCCACCTTCTCCTTTGTTATCAGCTCCTTTGCCTTTTCGGCAAAAAGCGGCCAGTTGGAGGCAGGGTCAACCACGACAGGTTCGATCTGCCTGCCCAGCACACCTCCGCTTGCATTGATCTCCTCCACAGCCATGAGCACCACATCCCTCAGGGATGTCTCCGATATGGCCATGGTTCCGCTGAGTGAGTGGAGCACGCCTATCTTCACCTTTTCCGCTGCATTGGCGCGCCCGGCAAACACGAGCGCCAGGGATAAGGCTATCACCGGCAATAGTCTTGTTACAGCCTTTACTACTGAAGATCTTTCTGTTTTAAACATCTGCTGCTTCTCCTTTCTGATTTCTTTTACTTTACAGTGGCATAAAATACTGCCAGCGGGGCAGAGGAGTCTGCCGGGAAAGCTTTATCTGCGATTCCTTAAGGAAATATTCCGCAAGGCATATTGACGTCTTTTGGAACTTCACTCTTTGTTATTTCCTGCAACAAAAACATATTTCCAATATCCCATCGCTTTATAAAGGTTTTCCGGCAGACTCCTCTGCCCGTTTATGCAACATTAAGGTTTATTCAGGATTTTCAACCTTCGGAATCAATCTCCAAGGCATTTAAAAAGACAATTTCGTTAAATCACCTCCTTCATATACAACGCCCGAAACATGAAAGACCTGCCTGAAAACATCGCCAGCGGTGCAGGAGGGCCTGCCGGTTTGTTCAACATAAAGGTAGATTGGTAGATTATCGATTGGCAGGGCAGGCCGCTGAACCTGCCGCCGTTAATTGCAATGCCAGAGTTATGTTACTTATGGTTTGCAGTAATGTAATCCGGTAAATAGCCAGAAGCGTGCCAGCCCGCAAGGGCTTGATTTTTAAACATTTTAATTGAAAAACGCACTACAATATTGTAATGAGGGTACATTTTTGTAGGGCAGATGCGCTGAAGGGAAAAGGGATGCTCTTAATGCAGTTATAAGGGATGCCATGGCGGCAGGTAGGGCCTTGTTAGGTCTATTCCTGTTTCCTGCGTGCCAACCGCCGTTTTTCATGCTTGATGAATTCGTCCGCCGCGAACCTGCCAACCTGTGTTGCCCGTTCAATCTGGGTTCTCAACCACACACCGAGGCGGAGAATCTCTTGGAACTCCTCGGCAATATAGTCCCACCTGTAATTGTTACACATGGGGTGCGCGGCAAGATAGTTATCTGTACTATGAACTCCACCACCACTATGCGCAAGCACGTGATCTGCCTGCCAGTGTCCGTGAATTTCGCCACCGCAAATGTGGCACTTGGAGCCCGTCTTATCGAGTATTTGCCTCCGTCCTTTAAGTGTGAGTGATTTGCGTCTTCGCTCTACTGTTCTGTTGCGAGTCTTCGTTTCTTTTCGCTCTCTATGCAGGTTAAGCAAGTATTCCCGATACTCTTCTATACTCCCCGGAATCCAATTGTCTCTCATGTTTTTCATTTTTTTTGCCTAATCAGTAATTATACGATTCGGGGGGACAGAATGAAAGGGGAGGGAGTGACTCGATTGGTGAGTTTATCTTTTGCCCTTGGATTCAGCAAAACGGATGCTGCATGAACGGGCAGAGGAATCTGCCCCGCCGGCAGTATTTTATGCTACGGTAAGCTATAATTGAATGTGGCAGACCCGAACTATCCCCTTGTTCAGAAGAGAGGAAGAAACCAATGCCGGAAATACTATCGCTTTACGAGTTGAATCAGTTGATCAGGTCGGTCATCGACACCGCCTTTTACCGGACATTCCTTGTCACCGCGGAGATAGCCTCCTGTGATGTAAAGAGGCACTGCTATCTGACCCTCGTGGATAAGGAGG
>JAADFS010000021.1 GCA_013152795.1 Deferribacteres bacterium | reverse complement strand
AAGCATGAGGTTTTCCTGATTCTTATCTTCATTTCTGCTGTATGCTGTAACGAGATAATAAAGATCCAACATCAAAGGCGGCATTTTGATGGTGGAACTGTCTATCCTTTCAGGCTCAAGGTTTCTCATATGCTTGTTGTCTTCAACACGATATAGGAAGAGGGATATCTTATTCGAGTTGCCGCTTTCTTCCTTAATCTCATATGGGGATTTGAAGATAATATCCGGTTTGGGACTGATACCTGTCCACGGATCAGATTCAAGGAGATTTTGTAATGTTTTTCCAACATCCCCAATTACCGTAAAATCAGCCATTTTTTTGAAGCATCTCCTCTACATAATTGAAATATTCACCGAATTCACTCTTTGTGCAGAGTTTCCCCATTTTCTGGAACTCCCTTGCTGCAGCCTTGATTATGTGTTTCATTCTTACATGGCTGCCATCTGCTGCAGCATAAACTCCCGAGTTGAGGACAATGTTTTTTATGTTTCCACCGGCTATCTGAAGTCTCTCTGCGAGAAACTCAAAGTCTATATCATCAGAGAGGGGTACTTCCTCAGGATACATCTTCTTCCATATCTGAAGACGGTATTGCTTTTCAGGAAAGGGAAACTCTACTGTAAAATGCATTCGTCTTAAAAATGCCTGATCCATATTCCTGCTGAGGTTTGTGGCAAGGATAACGATGCCCTCATGCTCTTCCATCTTTTGCAGGAGGTAGTTTATTTCAATATTCGCATACCTGTCGTGTGCATCCTTCACCTCGCTCCTCTTGCCAAAGAGCGCATCGGCTTCATCAAAAAAGAGAATCGCATTCCCTGAGGATGTATCATTGAAGACGCGGTTCAGATTCTTCTCAGTCTCCCCTATGTATTTGCTCACAATGGATGAGAGGTCAACCTTATACATCTCAAGCCTGAGTTCAGCAGCGATAATATCCGCAGCCATTGTCTTGCCCGTGCCCGAGGGGCCTGAAAAGAGTATATTCAGTCCCTTGCCGAGTGCAAGCTTTTTTTCAAATCCCCATTTGAAATAGACAAGGTGCTTGTACCTGATATAAGCACAGATCTCTTTCAAATGCCTTACCTTGTCCTCCGGCAGCACAATATCATCCCATGTATAATGATGGGCTACCTTTCTCGAGTAAGCATTCAGCCCCTGATGGGTCTGGATGCTGCATGCGGTATAAATACCGTCAAGTGTAAGGCCGTCTCCGTTGGAAAACTGTCTTGCATGGAGGACGGCGTTTCTTATCTGGCCCCGGCTGAAATTGAACCTGCCAGAGATAGTATCAATATCCGACTCTGGTATACCACTGCCATTGAGCGCATTGAGCCATATTGCCTTCCTCTCAGCATATGTCGGCAGCCTGAATTCAAAAGGATACCACTGATACTTCCCGTCACTGTTTTCGGGCATCCACATAACGTCAGCATTTATAAATGTAATTCCTGATATCTCACCGATGCTTGCCAGGAGAGCCCTCTTAAGTAACTCGGCCTTTTCATCTGCAGCGTATAGACAGGCTCCTCCATCAAGAAATACCATCGCAGACTGAAGCGCTGCCTCGCGGAAAAGACTTTTTATAATAGACCTCTGCTCTGTTTCAAGAGAAATATCCTTGAGGTCTGCGATTAAGACCGGCAGACTGAACTCTTCACATATCTCCAGCACCACGGCCTTTTTCTCTTCGTTTGCCGTTCCATAAAGCCAGAAAACGGACCTGTTGGTATTGTCCCTGTTTACAAGAACCTTACTTATCTTTTCTTTTATATCCTTCTGAACAAAGGTATCCGGAGGGTTTCCCCCGGGATAATAAATCTGTGCTATATTCAGGAGGTTTGATGGAAGCCCGCTGTTGCCGATCAGGTACCGCTTAATCCGTTCATCAAGCCTGAATCTACGGCTCAGGAATGCCCCATCTCCATGATCATCAATGAAATGAATAATGCCGAAATACACAAGTGGCGCATCCGGATAAAAGAAACGACAACATCTCAGCCTATCCTCCGGATTACTGCATAGAATATCAAGGGCGAGGCTTACGGATGGCGCCTTTTTTGTTAAATCATCATTGAAATATGCATATACCCTTTCATACTTACTGTCTATTTCAGATGCAAGGGCCATGATCAAGACCCCCACCTCAAAGGGCATCAGTCCAAATGTTCCTGCCAATCTCAGTAAGGGGAAGACAGCATTGTTCTCTGTGTTTGAGAGTTTCCGTGCTATATCATCCCTGACCCTTTCTATCAGACTGTTGATGGACTCTATCTCAGGGGTATCCGGAGAGTCTGAATCACCTTTTTCTGGAGAACTCAGTATTGATACGACCTCCTCTTTTGATATAAAGAATCCCTTTGTATTGTTGTAATCGTTCTTATCTGTTTTTTGTCTTATCCGCAGCTCTCTCAGGAGCCGGAGGTTGAGCAGACTCAATTCGTCGGAAAGGTGATGAAAGAGGTTTTCATAGCATGAGATAGCAGATGCCCCATGGATATTTTTATGGTGCATTGTTTTATATCCCTGATGCTGCCGAGTTCTCAATAACAAACAGACAACCTATTGGATTTACTGTATGTTCTGAACCCCTGATTTGCCATGGAAAAGCAATAAAATCAACATATCAGGGTAGAACTCGGTATTCATAACTTTTATATTCAATCAGGATTAGTCAGTTGCCTTAGATAATAAAAACAATATCAGCTTTGGGGCTTAATTTCTTGACATATTTTGCTTTTTTTTTGACATATTTTCTCAAAACGGTATTGCCCTGTTTAACCCTTCAGAACAGCCGTCTTTGGTGTGATAGTCTCTTTAATAACGCTGAAATCTGACGCTGCAAGCCCATGGCTGAACTATTACTGATCATTGTGTTATCCTTAATGTTGCACAAACGGGCGGAGGAGTCTGCCGGAAAACCTTTATAAATAAAGCGATGGGATGTTGGAAATATGTTCTTGTTGCAGGAAGTAAGGGAAAAAAGCCGTGGGTCGTGTCCGTTAACCGTGTCGGTTTCTGGTTTTTTGTATTCTACGGTCACGGACAACGGACACGACCCACGGATAGTTGATATACCGTCGTTTATTATCGCATGCCCGCACGGGTGGATCCGGAAATGAAAGGCAAGGTATACATAGTGGGAGCAGGCCCGGGAGACATCAGTCTCCTTACGGTGAAGGGGCTTAAATGCCTGCAGAAGGCCCAGGTGGTCGTCTATGACTTCCATCTGAATGCACAGGTGCTGAACTATATAAATCATGACGCGGAGTTCATTTATGCGGGCAAGCGCGGCGGACAGCACGACATGACGCAGGA
Source organism: Deferribacteres bacterium (assembly GCA_013152795.1). Classification (GTDB taxonomy): domain Bacteria; phylum Nitrospirota; class Thermodesulfovibrionia; order UBA6902; family UBA6902; genus JAADFS01. The sequence continues at coordinate 10,451 of JAADFS010000021.1, read as the reverse complement.
CATGATAAACCGCACCCTCGTGGAAAAGGCCCGGGAGGGAAAGATCGTCTGCCGGCTGAAGGGGGGCGACCCCTTTGTGTTCGGCAGGGGCGGCGAGGAGGCCGAGGTGCTGGCTGAAGAGGGCATAGAATTCGAGATCGTCCCGGGTGTCAGTTCCGCTGTAGCGGCGCCCGCCTATGCCGGGATACCCCTTACGCACAGGCTCTATTCTTCCTCGCTTGCGATCGTGCCGGGTTATGAGGATGTCTCAAAGAGGGAAAGCTCGATCAACTGGCCCAAGCTGGCAACCGGCGTGGGTACCATAGTGTTCCTGATGGCGGTCAAGAACATAGCCCTTGTATGCCGCAGGCTCATTGAAAACGGCAGGGATCCCGATACCCCTGTGGCGGTGGTGCGCTGGGGCACGAGGGCGGACCAGGCGACGCTGGTGGGCAATCTGAAAAACATGCCGGAGATGGTCAGGGAGAATCATATCAGGCCCCCGGCGGTTATGGTGGTGGGGGATGTCGTGAATCTCAGGGAAAAGCTCAGGTGGTATGAGAAAAAACCCCTTTTCGGCCGGCGCATCCTTGTTACGAGGGGACATTCCGGCGGGTTTGAACCCCTTGAGGAACTGGGCGCGGAGATAATAGAATTCCATACCATCAGGATAGTGCCGCCGGCCGACCCCTCAGGCCTTGACAATGCCATAGACAGGGCGGATTCCTATGACTGGCTGATATTTACCAGCGTCAACGGTGTGAAGTTTTTCTTTAAGAGATTCCTTGAAAGAGACAGGGACATCCGGGACCTGAAGGGCGTAAGGATATGCGCGGTGGGTTCCAGGACAGCCTCTGAGATCAGGAAATACGGGATAAGGACGGATATGGTGCCGGAGAAATTCAATGCCGAAGGCCTGGTGGAGGCGTTCATGAGGGATGCCGCGGCCCGTCAGCCCGGCCCGGGGGGCAAGAAGGACCTGAAGGGCGTACGCATGCTCCTCCCCAGGGCGGAATCCGCAAGGGAGGTCTTCCCGGAAAAGGTCAGGGAACTCGGAGGCGAGATAGATGTTGTCACCGCCTACCGTGCCGTAAAGCCTGAAACTCACGGCAAGAGGCTGAAGCGGTTTTTAAAAGAGGGCAGGATATCCATAGCCACCTTTACAAGTGCCGCCACTTTCAACAATTTCATGGAGATAATGGCGGATGATGCCCTTGACCTGCTGAAGGATGTCACAATCGCGGTGATCGGCCCTGTAACCGCAAAGGCCGTTGAAAAGGCGGGGCTGACACCCCGGATCATGCCTGCCGAGGCAACCGTGGATGCAATGGTTCAGGAGATAATCAACCACACAACAGGAAGGCACCAGTGAGATGACACCAAAAGACCTGAAAATCAAGGAAGCCGTTCTCAGGCACCTCAGGACAAAGGCATCAAGGCCTGCAAGCCTGAAGGAAATCGCCGCTGCACTCCATACAGGCAAAAAAGGGCTGCGCCAGCTCAGGCGCGTGCTGCGCTCATTGACGGACTCCGGCGAGATTTACATGACCAGGACAAGGCGTTACGGCCTGGTTGAACAGATGAACCTGGTTACAGGCCTGTTCGAGGCCCACAGGGACGGGTACGGCTTCGTGATTCCCGACAAGTCGGGTGAGAAGGATATATTCATAGCGCCCCGCAGGACAATGGGGGCCATGTCAGGGGACCGCGTCGTGGCCCGCGTGGAGAGCCGGGTGAGGATGGAGGGCTCCATAATAAGGATACTGGAACGCGGGCAGAAAAAGATCATCGGCGAACTGTGCTGTGAGAAAAACATATATTATGTAAAACCCAGGGCGAAAAACATCCCCTTCTCCATCCTCATAGGCCCGGGTGACAGGGGCAGGGCAAAGGCAGGCGACAAGGTCGTTGTCGAGATCACATCCTATCCCACCGCCGCAGGGCCGCCGGGGGGGAAGATACTCAAGGTCCTCGGTGACGTGACGGAACCGCGGGACGAGGTGAACATGATAATCGAGGAGTATTCCCTGCCCCGCAGATTCCCTGCAGCGGTGTTATCCGAGGCCAGGGGGATGCGCCGGAAGATACAGGCGCGCAACAGGGTCGACTGCCGGGACCTCCTGACCGTGACCATCGACGGCGAGACTGCAAAGGACTTTGATGATGCAATATCAATCAGGAGGTCGGGCTCAGGATTTGTCCTGTACGTGCATATTGCGGATGTCGGCTATTACGTGCCGTGGGACTCAGCGCTTGACATAGAGGCGCGGCGCAGGGGCACAAGCGTGTATTTCCCCGGCAGCGTGATCCCCATGCTTCCCGAAAAGCTGTCGAACGACCTGTGCAGCCTTGTGCCGGGACAGGACAGGCCTACGTTTACGGTGGAGATGCACTTTGACGGCAGGGGGCGGATAACAGAGAAAAAATTCTATCCGAGCATTATCCACAGCAATGAGAGGATGACCTACACATCCGTGAGGAAGATACTCGTGGATAATGACAGTGATGAAAGGAAGAGATACGATTACCTGCTTGAATCTCTGGAAATCATGGAAGAACTCTGCAACCTCCTGCGGGCCCAGCGGATAAGGCGCGGCAGCCTTGATTTCGACCTGCCGGAGCCCGAGGTGCTCCTTGACATACAGGGCAGGCCGGAGTCCATTATCAGGGCTGAACGCAACCTTGCGCATATGATCATAGAAGAGTTCATGATAGCGGCCAATGAGGCCGTGGCCTCGCATCTTGAAGGCACGGGCGTGCCGTCGATCTACAGGGTGCATGAAAAGCCGGATACGGCCAAGCTCGATGAGCTGAGGCCGATTTTCAGCTCATTCGGCCTGAATGTCAAAAAGGCCGGCGTCAGGGTGTTCCACTCGATCCTGCGGCAGGTAAAGGGCACCCCCCACGAATCCCTGATGAATATCCTTCTGCTGCGTTCCCTCAAACAGGCCAGATACTCCACTGAAAACATCGGGCACTTCGGACTGGCATCAAAGTGCTACACGCATTTCACCTCCCCCATAAGGAGGTATCCCGACCTCGTGGTTCACAGAATTCTCCGCGATTCCCTGAACGGCAACAGGCCCTCCGCGAGAAAAATCGCACATCTCGAAAAGCTCCTGCCCGGCATAGCAAGCCATTCCTCAAAGACCGAGCGCACGGCGGACGAGGCTGAAAGGGAGATACTGAATGCCATGAGGGTGTGGTTCATGAAGGACAGGACAGGCGAGGAATACGACGGGATCGTGACCAGGATAACGTCCTCCGGCCTGAAAATCCAGCTTAAGGACTTCTTTGTCGAAGGGTTTCTGCATGTCTCCTCAATGGCCGACGATTACTACAGGTTTGATGAGAAAAACTACCGCCTGGCGGGCAGGCGTGGGAAAAAGACCTTCACCCTCGGCCAGGAGGTGCGCGTGAGGATCGACCGCGTTGACATCGAGGAGAGGGAGATAGTGCTCGGCCTGGTGCAGGACCGCCGGTAAGTTCCCCGGCATTATTTGAAACTTGCCTTCCCCATGGAGTATGATTAATGGTTATGTTTCAGAGTTTCAATACAACAGGAATAGGCAGCCTGCCGCACACCGACCCGGCAGAGGCATGCAGAATCATCCTCGATTCCGTGGATATACCGTTCTGGCCCCAGCTTCCCCACAGGAGCTTCCTGGAGCTCATGGTGCCGCAGTACTCCGAGGGCTTCCCGTTTGTGAGGATTGAAGACGAGACCATCCATGTGCAACACCAGCCGGATGAACAGGCCCTGACCGTGTTTTACGAGGCCGTTGCAGGGAATTCCGGCTTCCCTGTTTCAAGGGAATATGCGGCGGGGCTGCATGCGTTTATCGATATCCTCGCCGGGCGGGACCGGAGGCTTGAGACTGTAAAAGGCCATATCACGGGCCCGCTGACATTCACATTGTCCCTCACGGACGATCAGAAGCGGCCGATTTATTTTGACGATGAACTGAGGGAACTGTCTCTTGAGCTGCTCAAGGGCAAGGCCGCATGGCAGATCGAAGCGCTCAGGCCCTATGCGGAGAATGTGCTGATATTCATCGACGAGCCGATCCTTTCGGCCCTGGGGACATCCGCATACATAGGGGTAAGCCATGAGGAGGCATCCAGGATGCTCAGGGAGATCGTTGGTCATGTCAAGGCATGCGGCGCAATAGCCGGCATTCACTGCTGCGGCAAGGCGGACTGGCCCCTTGTGCTCGGCTCAGGCATAGACGTGTTTAACTACGACTCCTATTTTTTCTGGGACACACTGGGCATATATCCCGATGAGATGAAGGCCTTTATAGAGAACGGCGGCTATATAGCATGGGGTGTGGTCCCTACAACAGAGGCGATCCGGGAGGTGAACCTCCGCGGCCTGCAGGAACAGCTTGAACGGGGGCTGTCATCCCTTGAAGAGGCCGGGATTCCGCGAGACAGGCTCAGGCGGCAGGCGCTCATAACCCCGTCCTGCGGCGCGGGCTCGCTGAATACAGAGGATACGATAAAGGTGTTCTCCCTGCTCAAGGAGTTGAGAAACCGCTATGCCGGGGGTTAAGGGGCTTATATCCTTTGAAGGGATCGAGGGTTCGGGCAAGACCACGCAGGCAAGGCTCCTTGCGGAATATCTCAGGGACAGGGGATATGATGTGCTTGAGACCGCGGAGCCGGGCGGCACGAGGATAGGAGAAAAGATCAGAGGCCTGCTCCTTGAGCCGCAGAACCACATGGAGCCCCTTACAGAACTCCTGCTGTATTATTCATCAAGGGCGCAGCTCGTAAAAGAGGTCATTGAGCCCGCGATACGCAGGGGGGCTGTTGTAATAACCGACCGCTTCACGGATTCGACCGTGGCGTACCAGGGATATGCAAGAGGGATTGATTTGGGTATTATAAACACGCTTAATGAAATCGTGGTGCCGGGGATAAAGCCTTTCCTGACTTTCCTGCTGGATATCGATGTGGAGGAGGGTCTCAGGAGAAACAGGCATGCCCGCAAAGAAGACAGGTTTGAGCTTGAGGCCGTGGAATTTCACAACCGTGTCAGAAGGGGATTTCTCGAGATCGCCGGTAGGGAGCCTGAACGGGTGAAGGTCATCGATGCATCACGAAGCGCCGGCGAGGTCGGCATGGAGATACGAAAGATAATGGAAGGGTGTCATGGCATTTAGAGAGATAATCGGCCAGGAAAAGGCCATAAGCATACTGAAGGGCTGTATCATGAAAAACCGCATCCCCCACGCCATGCTCTTTGCAGGTGACGAGGGAATCGGCAAGCGGCTTACCGCGCTTAATTTTGCAAAGGCGCTCAACTGCCGCGGAACAGGCGGCGGGGACCTGTTCTCCGCAGGCACGAAAGAGGGCGGCGCAGCAGCGGATGCCGGCGATATAGATGCATGCGACAGATGCCCCTCCTGCACAAAGACGGACAGGGCCAGCCACCCGGATGTATTTATAATCAGGCCGGAGGGCGACGGCGGGCAGATAACGGTCTCGGCCATAAGGCAGCTTGAGGAATCCCTGTCGTACAAGCCGTTTGAGGGCAGGTGGAAGGTGGCGATTATCGACAATGCAGACAGGCTCAATCAGTCCGCCTCCAATGCCTTCCTGCAGACCCTTGAGGAGCCGGCCCCCCGGAGCATCCTGATACTGATCACCTCCAGGCCCGACGTAATGCTTGCGACCATCCGCTCGAGATGCCAGAGGATAAATTTCACCCCCCTGCCCGTGGACCTGATGCAGGAACTGCTCAAAGAAAGGCTGGAGAAGTCCGACAGTGATAAATCCACGCTCCTGAGCGTGCTCTCAGGCGGGCGCTTGGGCCATGCCCTTGATGAAAACCTGATTGCGCAGAGAGACCGGTCATTTGAAATATTCAGGCGGATGCTCGGCAGGGTTGAAGAGGATGCATGGGATGACAGGGATGAGATAGAAATGGTTTGACTGGGGTGAGATGTGGCTGCGGGATATCGCGGTATTCAAGGCGACAGGGAGGGCGGATTTCCTGATCAACCGCGACAGAGAGCATGAGATAAGGGAGATATGCAGTGGGGCGGCGCTGAAAGATATACTAAAACTCGGACGGGAGCTTTATAATATAAAAAGGAAACTCGATTTCAACCTGAACAGGCAGTTGACTTTCAACTACACAAGCATGCTGCTGAAAAAAATGCTCGGCAGGAGAAACAATTAGAAAAATACACCCCCACCCCGCCCTTCCTCATTGAGGGAAAGGGGACAGACAGAATAATGCCGCCTTGCCGGATAAAAACCGACTGTCAGGTCACCCCACCTGTGGCTGGAGGGGTGCAGGGAGAGGGGGGACGGAAAAATAAATGGCGGAGAACAATTCAGACAACAGCAGTGTATCAGAGACACCGAAAGAGCCTGAGGCCGAGGCCTCAGAGGGACATACAGTGGTTGGTATAAGGTTCAGGCCGTGCGGGAGAATATATACATTTGAAATCGGCGATATTGATGTGTCCCGCGGCACAAAGGTGGTAGTCGAATCCGAGATGGGCCTGAGCCTGGGGTCTGTTGCCCTGCCCAGGCATACGATCGAAAACCCGAAAGAGCCTCTTAAGAAGGTTATCAGGGTGGCCACGGAAGAGGACTTTGAGACGGTCAGGAACAACCAGGTGCTGGAGGAGGAGGCAAAGGCCTTTTGCGTTGAAAAGGCAAAGGAGTACAACCTCCAGATGAAGGTCGTGACCACGGAGAGTACGCTTGACAGGAAGAGGCTTATTTTTTATTTCACCGCCGACGGCCGCATAGATTTCAGGGCCCTTGTGAGGGACCTTGCCGCAAGATTCAAGACACGGATTGAGATGAGGCAGATAGGGGTAAGGGACGAGGTGAAGATGCTTGGCGGCATAGGGGTCTGCGGCAGGCAGACATGCTGCAGCCAGTTTCTTACATCATTTGAGCCCATAACGATCAGGATGGCCAAGGAGCAGGAGCTGTCAATAAACCAGAGCAAGCTTTCGGGCATCTGCGGGAGGCTGATGTGCTGTCTCGGTTATGAATACAGGGATGCCGATGATGAAAAGACCGGGGACTCCGCACCCGACGGAGAGAATGCAGCCGCCGGGGATGATATCCAGGCGGGGGATATGGATAAAATTACTACTGAGGATACAGTGGAGCAGGACTCTGCTGCATTGGTCGGCGTCGCCGCGGGGGAAGAGAAAAAAACGGACGCCTCTGCACAGCCTGAACAGGGTGCCGGGAAGCAGAGGCCGCGGAGGCGGAAACGCAGGAGGAGAAAAAAGAACCCCGCTGCAGCCACCGGCGAAAGGCAGCCCCGGGAACAACCGGAGCCCTCTGCCGCTGAACCCCGGGAGGGCGAAGAGACAGACGGCAACCCCCAGCGGGACAAGGGCAGGCCTTTCAGCAAGCGCAGGAGGTTCTGGAAAAAGAAGAAACATTAGCCGATGAGAAAGAACAGGTTTTATATCACCACGCCCATTTATTATGTCAACGATGTCCCCCATATCGGGCATGCGTATACAACGATCGCGGCGGACATCCTTGCAAGATACAACAGGCTGAAGGGAAAGGATGTATTTTTCCTGACAGGCACGGATGAACACGGCCAGAAGGTCGACAAGGCCGCACGCGAGAGGGGAAGGACACCGCAGGAGCACGCGGATATAATGGTTGAGAATTTCAGGGCACTCTGGAGAAAGCTGAATATCTCAAACGATGCATTCATCCGCACGACCGACCCTGAGCATAAGAAAACCGTTCAGGAAGTCCTGCAGCGCCTCCTTGAAAAAGGGGAGATAGTCAAGCGGGCGTACTCGGGCTGGTACTGCACGCCTGATGAAAGATTCTGGACGGAGAAGGAGATAACAGGCGGCCTGTGCCCTGAATGCAGGCGGCCTGTGGAGCAGATACAGGAGGAAAACTATTTCTTTCTCATGTCGAAATACCAGGACAGGCTCATCAGGTATATTGAGGACAACCCGTCTTACATACTGCCCGAGACACGCAGGAACGAGGTACTGGGCTTTCTGAAAAACAACGAGCTGGGAGACCTGTGTATCTCAAGGCCCAAGTCCAGGCTTTCGTGGGGTGTGCCGCTTCCCTTTGATGATGAGTTTGTCGCCTATGTATGGTTTGATGCATTGCTGAACTACTACTCCGCGACCAGATACCTCTCCCCGGCTGCGGGAAACGGCGGTGACTGGTGGCCTGCTGAGCACCACCTCGTGGGCAAGGATATTCTCACGACCCATGCCGTTTACTGGTCGACGATGCTCATGGCCCTGGAATGGCAGTTGCCCGGAAACATCTTCGCCCACGGCTGGTGGACGGTCAACGGGGAGAAGATGTCAAAGTCCCTCGGCAATGTCGTCGACCCGGCCGCAATGGCGGATAAATACGGGGTGGATGCCTTCAGGTATTTTCTCTTCAGGGAGGTGCCCTTCGGGCTTGACGGCGACTTTTCAGAGGAGGCCCTGGCAAAGCGTATCAACACCGACCTTGCAAATGACCTCGGCAACCTCCTGAGCCGCACACTGACCATGATAGAAAAATACAGGGACGGGACGATCCCCGCGCCTGTGCAGGCCAGGGACAGGGAAGACCTGGAGGGGAAGGTCAGGGCATGGTTTTCCGGTGAATCCGACACGGGCACGGCCGCGGCCCTTGACGGATATCTGGGCAGGGTGCAGTTTCACCAGGCATTGACGCACCTGTGGAAGGTCATGGGTGAGGTAAACGAGTATATCGCCGCAACTGTCCCGTGGAAGGAAAAAGATGAAGACACTCTCTCCAATATCCTCTACACCCTTGCCGAATCATTGAGGCTCCTGTCCGTTTATCTCTGGCCGTTCATGCCTGATACAGCGGATAATATCTGGGCCCAGCTCGGCATCGGGCAGAAAATAGGCGGCCTGAAACTCCGGGAGGCCGGCGTGTGGGGATGGCTTAAGGCGGGCACAAGGATACAAAAAGGCAGTGCCCTGTTTCCCAGGATAGACTTAAAGAAAAACTTCGGGAAAAAAGCCCCTGCAGGAGACAAGGCCCCCACGCCTCCGGAAAAGAAAGGCGGAAAGGGGGCCGAAAAGGACAACCTGATAACGATCAGCGACTTTGCAAGGGTGCAGCTTAAGATCGGCAGGGTTCTCCACGCGGAGCGGATCAAGGGCTCTGAGAAGCTGATCAGGCTCCGGGTGGATACAGGCGAGGGCAGGCAGATAGTGGCCGGAATCGGCAGGTCGTATACGCCGGAGGAACTGATCGGGAAAAAGATAGCGGTGGTTACAAACCTCAAACCGGCAAAGTTGATGGGCGTGGAGTCGCAGGGCATGCTGCTTGCGGCCTCGGGCAGCAATGGGGAGTTATCCATACTGATCCCGGACAGGGATATAGAAGAAGGGGCTGTGATTAGATAGAGTTGCGGGTTGCGGGTTCTGAGTTCAAAGTTCTGAGTTCTGAGTTAAGGGTGCAGAATGAACCCCCTCCCCCTTGACGGGGGAGGGATGGGGAGGGGGAGTTACCCCCCTACTGAATTATTTTTTCAATGGAAGGGACTGGTATGGCGGCCAGGGTCGTTTCAATAAACATAAGCGGCAGAAAGGGAGTCAGGAAAAGGCCGGTTGACACCGCTGTGTTAAAGGACGATTACGGGATCGAGGGCGATGCACATGCATCAGGCAGGTGGCACAGGCAGGTCAGCCTGCTCGCGCTTGAAAGCATAAGGAAGATGCAGGCAATGGGCCTGAAGGTCGGCCCCGGGGATTTTGCCGAGAATATAACGACCGAGGGCGTTGAACTGCCTGTTCTGCCTGTAGGGACAAAAATAACCATCGGCGACGCCGTGGAACTGGAGGTCAGCCAGATCGGCAAACTCTGCCATTCCCGCTGCGCGATTTACGAGCAGGCAGGGGACTGCGTAATGCCCAGGGAGGGTATTTTTGTGAAGGTGATCAAAGGCGGAACGATCAGGGTAGGAGACGGGATACGCGTTGAAGGATCGGGGAAGGCGTGATGATTAAGGTTGCCGTGCTCACATTAAGCGACAAGGGGGCAAAGGGCCTGAGAGAGGATGCAAGCGGCCCGGCGGTTGAAAGGCTGATGAGGAAAATAGACGCGGAGGTGGTGAGTTACGATATCCTGCCGGATGAAAAGGCCCTGATCAGGAAAAAACTTATCTCACTATGCAGGAGGAAGATAGACATCGTCATTACCACCGGCGGCACCGGCGTCTCTCCCAGGGATGTGACGCCTGATGCAACACGCGAGGTTATTCAGAGGGAGATACCGGGCATGGCTGAGGCCATGCGCCTGGAGGGGCTCAGAAAGACGCCTTTTGCAATGCTCTCAAGGGCGGTTGCCGGCATAAGGGGCAGGACCCTCATAATCAATCTTCCGGGAAGCCCCGCCGCCGTGAAGGAAAACCTCTCCGCAATCCTCCCTGTCCTGCCTCATACGATTGAAAAAATAAGGGGAAGCACAGCGGACTGCGC
>JAADFS010000020.1:405-9835 GCA_013152795.1 Deferribacteres bacterium | reverse complement strand
GCCATACAAATGCAATATTCCCCATAACGCTGTTCATGAATAACGGGCCTGGATATATTTTTATAAGTTCCGGTGTATACTGTATAAGACAGATAAAAGGAACTTCTTTCAGAATAGGTATTTGCTGGAACTTATCTTCGATGTTTTCTGAAGCAGGGTCTATTTCAACTACTAAATCAGGAATAATATCACAGGCAAGAAGAGTAGGAAGAGCTCCTCCGGTTGCAATAATTACAGCCTTGCCTTTTGCCTTTTTAAGTAAATGCACGTTCCTGTCAAGAGATGGTCCTGCTGAAACTATAATTGCTTTGCATCCCTTAAAAATATTTTTTAAAGCGTTTACTCCGGGTTTTCTCATGATAGATTGGACATTTGAAAAGAATGCATCTATAAACTCTTTTCCTCTGCTTACAACAGTAGAAACCCCTATATCGGCAAGCATTTTTTCTTCCTTTAATCTCTTCAGAAAATTGTCATATGCCGTTTGATTTAATTTAACCGAAGGGTTATGTTTGACAATCCAGAACTTTCCGTTGATAATGTGATGGTAGTGTGTGTGAATAACTGAAAAGTTATCCGCATTTTCTCCTAGAACTATTTTGACCTGGGCAGAATCAATAAGCCCCGAAAAATCCTTTATACTCAAGGCCATCCTGAATATTTCCGGTGTAGCCTCGTATATGAGGAGAATATGTCCCTTTTCAAATCGTCTAAATATCTCCTCTGCAAAATATCCCAGGCCGAATCCGAAAAGCACGACTATTCCCTCTTTTTCAATCCTGCCGAGCAGGTCGATCGCCTGTCTTGCACATTCAACCGGGTCTCCGGCACTGTGAATGTTTATCTCTTCCCCGTCGTTTCTTTTATAGACTATCCTGGGATTCCCGCTTTCTGAATCAAATATTTTAATCCTTTCTCCATCAATGGTTGCCGACTCCACGATCTCCACCAGTTCAGGATGATGTCTGGAGAGTTTTTCCAGATTTCCCCGGTAAATCTTCTCCATCGCAGCGGGTTCCATCCTGCTTTGTTTGGGGATGGGTATGAATTCATCCAGATCTACAAAATCCATGTCAAACTTGCTGTCATCACTCATCTTGAGCTCCTTTTAATTTGCATATTTTTTCCAATTCACCGGCAACCTTTTTCATTACAGGCGCCCACTCTCCGTGTCTTTCCTGGCGGAACAGGCGCATTGTCGGGTACCATGGAGTATCTTCACGTTTCAGCATCCACCTCCAGTCCGGAACAAAAGGCAGAAGAGTCCATACCGGTCTGCCCAGTGCACCGGCAAGGTGAGCAACGGCTGTATCAACCGATATCACAAGGTCGAGATTTTCTATCACCGCGGCTGTATCATGGAAGTCCCCGAGATATTTTGTTATATCGACAAGATGCAGGGATGCAGGGGGGCTATCACCCGTTACACCTTTCTGCAGGCTGAAAAATTCAATTCCGGGCAGGGCCGCCAGCGGTTCAAAATCCCGGAGCCGGCACGACCTGTTGCGGTCATTCCTGTGTTCCGGATTGCCTGCCCATACCAGCCCGACCTTAAAGGCCCTACTGTTAATCCGGTGTTTCCACTGCTCTGCCGCATACCTGTCAACGGACAGATACGGGATGTCGGCAGGGATTCTGTCAATGGTGGTACCGAACACAGCGGGAAGGTTCAACAGGCTGATGCACACGTCGGGTTTCCCTCCACGCCCGTGGTCGTACGGTGATTCTGAAAGAACATCTATCCCTTTGAAATTTTCAAACAGCCTGATAAGACTCCTGCTGCACTCATATATAACCCTGCCGCCCGCTGCCTTTACGAGCGGGATATAACGGACAAACTGAATATGGTCGCCCGCTCCCTGTTCAGAGCTTATAAGGACAGTCCTGCCGTTAAGCGGTGAGCCGTCCCATTCGGGTATCTCCGTACCGCGGTAACCGATATCACCCGATATCTCGGCGCTTTTAAAGCGCCATTTGTATTCTTTCCAGCCTTCTTCAAACTCGCCTTTCATGAGCAATACGAGTCCCCTGTTGTAATGGGCATCTGCCGAATCAGGCTTAAGCGCGATAGCCTTGTTATACTGTTCCTCGGCTTTTTGCAGGTCACCTTTATCAAGAAATGTATTGCCGAGATTGATATATGCCTGTTCAGAATCCGGATTCAGACCTATGGCCTTGCGGCAGTGCCGGACAGCTTCTTTAAATGCACCCTGTTCCCTGCAGGTATCGCCCAGATTGGCATATGCATCTGCAAAATCCGGATTTATACTTACAGCCTTGTGGTAATGAGCTGAGGCTTCATCATATTTTCTCTGCTTCTTGAGGATATTGGCGAGATTATTATGTGCCTCCGCAAAATCCGGATTGATCGATATCGCATTGCGGTAATACTCCTCCGCCTCCTGTAAGTCGCCTGTTTCTTTCAGGGCATTGCCGAGGTTGAAATGTGTCTCTGCAATATCCGGCTGCAGTCCTATGGCCCTGCGGTAGTGTACGATTGCTTCATCCAGCCTGCCCTCTCCTTTCAACAGGTTGGCAAGGTTGTTGACCGCCGGCACATAATCAGGCTTGAGCTCTATGGCTTTCATATACTGTTGCAAGGCCTTTTTGTTTTCACCCTGTCTTCTCAGGACATTGCCCATGTTATTGTATGCCTCGACATAGTCAGGGTTTAAATGAATGGCCGTTCTGAAACAGCGGGCGGCCTTGTCGGTCTCCTCCAGGTTCATAAACGCACTACCCAGGTTATTATGGTAGATGGATACGGACGGGTTTATTGCAACGGCCTTTTCAATATATTCAACCGCCTGCATGTTGTCGCCCCTCTGGTACGCAATTAATCCGAGCAGATGCAGCGCATCTGCACATTCCGGATCAGCCGCCAGTATCCGGACGTAGAGCGACTCAGCCCCTGCAAGATTTCCGGCCTGGTGGAGTCTGAGGGCATCCGCCAGTGCGTCCGAAAGCCCCTGCCCTGTTGTCTCATCCTTTATCATGCCAGCCTTTTAAATCCGGTGTGGGCTGCAGGTCCATGCAATGATTCATGGACGCTGTTTTTATCTATCGCACCGGCAATTGTTTTAAAGACTTCAATGACAGCATTTTCATATGCATTAACGTGCTCTTCCCTGTGGGCATAGGTCGCATAAAAAGCCTTTGACGAGAGAAATCCCCTGTTCAGCATTTCCTGTGTAAAGAGAGTATGTATCTCCTGCGACATTTTCCCGTACTCAAACGATAGTATACTAAGGGGGGGTATACCCTTAATGCTTATCCTAAGGCCGTACTCATCCGCAGCCTGCCTCCATGCCTTCCGGACGCAATCGCCCGTACGGTTCAGATGTTCCGGCACATTATGCGAGCGCATTTTTCTTATTGCTGCAAGTGCTGCTGCGGGGCCGATCCTTTCAGTCCAGTAAGTGCTGCTTATAAACGTCTTCTGTGCGGATTCCATCACGGGGCGGATCCCGGTTATTGCCGCCATGGGATAGCCGTTGCTCATCCCCTTTGCAAAGACCGCCATGTCGGGATTTATACCATAGGACAGGTGTATGCCCCCGGTATTCATTCTCCAACCCGAGGTGACTTCATCGAAAATAAGAACAGCGCCTGTCTTATCGGCGGTCTCCCTGACATGTCTCAGAAATCCGTCCTCAGGCTCCGAGTGCCTAACCGGTTCCATTATGATTGCGGCGAGTTTTCCATCATGCTCCTGGACAACCGCCTCAAGTGACTCAGGCTGATTATAATTGAAAGGCACAGCCGTGGCCCGCAGGCAACGCGGTATGCCAGCAGGCTCGAGGCCCGGAAGCAACTGGCCGTCCAGATTGCCGTCGTCTGCAAGATTGGCTGCAAGATACCAGTCATGCCAGCCGTGATAGCCGCAGAAGGCGACCCTGTCCCTGCCTGTTGCAGCGCGCGCAATACGGACGGCGATGGACATTGCCTCACCGCCGCCCCTTGCGAACCTCACCATATCCGCCCATGGATGAAGCTCGCACAGCAGCTCGGCGAGTTCAACCTCCTCGGGGCAGTTAAGGGTGCTCATGGTACCATTGTCGATAGCCGACTTGACCGCTGCGTCAACGTCCGGGTCTGCGTAGCCGAGAATACATGCGCCTACCCCGCATATGCTCATATCAATAAATCGATTGCCGTCAAGGTCGGTGATCTCAACCCCCCTGCTCCTGCTGTAGTATGCAGGCCACTGCCCCGGCAAAAACATTTCCGGCCTCTTTGAGAGAAGATGGGTGCCGCCGGGAATAATATTTCTGGCCCGTTTATATAAATCAATGCCTGTATGACAATTCACCAGTCTTTATCTCCTCAGGCTTGCGCCCCTGTTGGTCTGCTCCGCCTTTTCAAGGACATTAAGTATCCCTATGTCTTCATCAAGTGTATTGGGAAACGGCCTGATGCCTCTTGCCGCATCGATAAACGCTCTCATTTCATCAACATACATTTCCTCTATGATATTGTCATTGTAATCCGATTCAGCCCTGCCTGTTGGTTCATGGAAATACTCCCAGGTCCTGCTTTCGGCATCATAGAGCCTGACCGCCCTGTCTTCCCAGTTCCATCTTATCTGCGCCTTTTCAAGGTTCATGATAAGGCTTCTTGTGGCAAAGCGCGAGACGACATCCACCACGAGAGTCCCCAGGAAACCGTTGAATTTAAGATTCACGTTGTAAGTGTCATCAATATCAACACCCATGTCGCGGGTCCTGCCGTAGAATGCAAAGACCTCTTCGGGATACCCCGTGATGTCAAGAAGCCAGGTCAGTTCAAAAGGCACCATTTCCCTGCTGGCACTGGTCTGTCTTTTGCTGACATAAAAATCCCTTATGTCCTCCCATGGATGCCAGTCCGGAAGATACTGGCCCATTACATAAATGAAATTGCACAACTTGCCGTATCTTCCGCCCAGCACAATATCCCTGACCGTCTTAACACCCGGATGAAACCTGAAAGTACATGAAGGCGCAATCAGTGTGTTTTTTTTCTTTGCCTCTTCTGAAACTTCTTTGAGTCCATCCATGATGACGCTGGCCTCAACAAAGGCCGGCTTGGCATATTCTACCGCCAGTTTCAGATATTCAAGGTGGCTGTCCGGAGGGGTTGAGACAATGAAGACATCACTTGCTGATAACATATCAGGCGTAAGCTCAGCGGATGTCTGAACATGATACCTGTCTTCCGCTTCCTTGCGCCGGTCTTCCCTTTTATCAAAGCCGGTTATATCTTTTATACCCAGTGACAAGAGGTTTCTTATCCTCCTTTTACCCATGGAACCAAGGCCTATCTGCAAAGCTTTCATGTGCAGGACTCCGTTTTATGCAGCATCAGGCTCATGACAGCTTCAATGCATACAAAGTCATATATGTCGTCCACTTCATAGTTCTGCCACCTCTCTATGAAAAACGGAATGGTCCGCTGCTGGTAAAACGTCCTGTATTCAAGCAGCGTCGCCGTCTTTGAGAGATAGATGACACCATATGGAAAAAACACCCTGTCAAGTTCCTGCCTTCTCGTTATAATTCCCGCCCCTGCCTCATAGGGTTTTACATAGCCCCGTATTATCCTCTTCATTATAGAGGGATGTTCCAGACTCACTTCTCCGACGCTCACGAGGCTGTCGGCTTCTGCCTCATGGCGGATTAATTTTTCTATGGCGCGGTCGATATCATCAATCTTCCTGAGGGGTGAGGTGGGCTCCAGCAGGGCTATACAGTCAAACGTCATGTTTTTGTTTTTATAAAACTCCACTGCATGTAAGATCACCTCTATCATTGCAGTACAGTCGCCTGCCAGTTCCTCAGGCCTTAAAAAAGGCACTTCAGCTCCGTAGTTTTTTGATATCTCCGCAATCTCATGGTCATCCGTGCTTACAATCACCCTGTCAAGGTATCTGGAGGACAGGGCCTGCTTCACAGTCCATGCGATCAGGGGCATTCCGCACATCTCCCGTATATTCTTCCTCGGCAATCCCTTTGAACCGCCGCGTGCAGGAATAATTCCGAGAACACTCCTGTTGTTATACATCGCGGAACCCCCTGAAGGATGTGTCCATGTTCAGGTACAGGTTTTCGGCATCCTGTATCCCCTTGCGCAGTTTGCTGCCGTAGTAATGTTTCATCAGTGTCTTATTGGCCTGCAGCAGCTCCCGGTGGAACTCCTCATCAGTCATATCCGTAAAATTCACGGCCAGCAGGTCGGAGTTAAGGTGCTTGTTTTCGTAAAAATCTTCAACATCCTTTAAAAGCCCCTCCCTGATTGCGTGGTAATACAACGCCGAGCCCGGATACGGTGTTACCGGCCGGATGGTTCGCAGGTGTGAGTGGTCGTCATATTTCAGCAGGAAATCCACTCCCTTTTTCAGCGTTTCCCTGTTATCACCTATGTTGCCGAATATAATATTAAGTCCAGGACTGATACCAGCCGCCAGTGTATTCTCCACACCGGTTATGATCTGTTTAACCGTCAGGGCCTTGTTCATATTCTTCAGCACTGTGTCGTCTACGGCCTCAATTCCATAATTAATAAAAACACAGCCTGCCTCCTTCATGAGTTTGAGCAAGTCGGCCCTGGCGTAGTTGAGGCGGCCGTTGCAGTCCCACCTGATATTCAGTTTGGCCTTTATGAATGCCCTGCACAGCTCCTCTGTGCGTTTCACTGAACTCATCAGAAGTTCGTCGGAAAATGCTATGTAACCGACATGGTAGTCTTTTTTCAGAAGTTTTATCTCCTCTATTATGCTGTCTGCTGAACGCGGCCTGAAGCCGGTATCCATGCGGTAACAGAAATTGCATTTAAAGGTGCAGCCCCTCCCGGAAAGAACCGGTATGCAGCGCTCGGTGCCTTTTATATTGGGCATCCTTAACAATGTGTAATGATCCATGGGAAACATTTCATAAGCAGGAAAAGGAATGCTGTCGATATCCTTTATAAGGGGCCGGCGACCGGTCATTACCAGTCTGTTGTTTTCGATATAGGCAATACCCTTGATATCCTGAAAACCTTTTTTCTCATGAAGCGCCTCGATTACTTCGAGTATCGTGTTTTCCCCCTCACCTATGATCACCATGTCTGCACGGGTCTTCTTGAGAAAATAGGCGGGTTCTGGTGAGGGGCCGTGACCGCCTATGATGTAAAAGGGGCGCTCCGGAACAGCGTTTATCGCATCAGAGATTTTCAGTAGCTTTCTGTATTGGTAATATCCTGCGATAACGCTTACTCCAACCACATCAAACCTGTTCCCTGCAAGATATTCCGTGAGGTGGGCATCCGGGTAGTGATAAACATCCTGGTTATATATGACCACATCATGTCCCGCCCTTTTGCAGACCGCTGCTATATAAGCCAGCCCCTGCGGGAACCAACTGATATATGATCCGTTGTCATAGACTACAAGCAGTATCCTCAACAGCCACCTCCGGGCATTACTGTATTAACCCTTACAGTTTTCATCCGAACACACCCAGTTTTTCGACAGCGTTCTTGTATTCTTCCCACTGGCCTATATCGATGTAGTCATTCTCATTCACCGGGTATGTCGCCACCTTCTTGTTGTTTCTGATCAACTTCTTGATCAGGTCGGTCATGTCAAAAGACGTATTTTCCGGGATAAACCGTACAGCCTCCCTGCTCAGCACATATACGCCTGTATTTATAGTCACGGTATATTCGGGTTTTTCGTGTATGTCGGTCACCAGCCCCTTTTCCCTGAAATTTATGACGCCATAGGGTATCTTGTGGTGCTGGATTGAAGACAGTACCGTCATCACGGCGTTCTGCCTTTTATGCAGGGTGATGACCTGCTGAAAATCGGCCTTCACAATAACATCACAGTTTGTAACGATAAAAATATCCGTGTTCATCCTTCTGAGCAACTTCAGTCCGCCCGCCGTGCCGAGAAAATCATTTTCCCTGACAAACCTTACTTCATAGTCCTTTTCAACGCCATTAAAATAAGCCTCTATCATTTCACCCTTTGAGTTCAGGATAAGATAAAACCTTTTTCCGCCCTGCCTCTTGAACTCTTCAATGATCAGTTCAATAACGGGCTTGTCATTTACGGGTATCAGCGGTTTGGGAAGAATTTTGGTGAAAGGCTCCAGCCTTGTCCCCCTGCCTCCCGCCATAATAACGACGGGCACTTTTATCCTGCCGTTCTTCGGGGGCCGTGTGTGTTCTGAAAATGCCTGGTTCCAGATTATGTAATCAACCACGGTGCCCTGTTCATCTATGACGGGGATAAGATTTATCTTTTTCTTCAGAAATATTTTCCTTGCAGCTTCCATGGAAAACTCGCCTTTCCTGAGAAACGTGGGATTCCTGTAATAGACGTTTTCGATATTGTCGTCGAGGCTGTTACCCTTTAACAGGTAGCGCCTTATGTCCCCGTCGCTTATGGTTCCGAGAAGCCTGTTGTCAGGGTCCGTGACCAGGAGGAGTTTCTCGGCCGTCCTGTCTAATTTTTTCAATACATCCTTGATGGATTCGGTTTTAGCAATGAATATATCTTTCTGCATCGTCAAGCTCTCCGGGGTTTGCATTGTCAGTCCGCGGTATTTCATGTGACAGAATGTTTCCGATATCAAAAAATCCTTTTTTCAGGTTTATGGGGCCGGCTAATATATCTTTAAGAATGCCGACTATCCTTTCCGAGGCCCCTCCCTCTCCATAAGGATTTTTTATATTCCTGCACAACCTCTGAAAATCGGGTGATAGTGCCTTTCTGATTGCCGCCGCTATATCTTCCCTGGTGCACCTGCAGTCAATTATGCTTTCAGCCTTTATTCTTCCCCTCTGTCTGTCCCCGATATTTACGGCCGGTTTTCTGAAGGCAGGGCTTTCAATGATTCCGCTTGAGGAGTTTCCAACGACTACATCGGCATACTTCATTGCAGACAGATACTTCAGTCTCCCAAGGGATGTGAAGCATACGGTTTTGTCAGGATGACTCACGTGAAATTCATCCATTAGGCCCGCAATCTCCCTTCCGCCGTTATCTGCATTCGGTTTTGTAAAGATAACCTTTAATTCACCCATGTCCTGAAGGGCCTTCAATAGTTCCCTGAATTGTCTTCCCGAGGCACCGGATTCCAGTGTAACCGGATGGTATGTAACCAGGGCGGTCTTTCCATTGAATTTAAAACCCAACAGGTCTTCCAATTCATTCCTTTCAAGAAGTTCGGTTTCTTTTATGCTGTCAATGCCCAAAGCGCCGACATTGAAAACCCTCTCTGGAGACTCTCCCAACTGGATAATACGTTTCCGGTATATTTCGGTGGATGCAAAATGAAGGTAGGACATTTTGGTGATTGAATGTCTCATGGCGTCATCAATAACACCTTCACTCAGCTCACCACCATGCAGATGGGCAACGGGAATTTTGGCTATGAATGCAGAGACGGTTGCTGCAAATGTT
>JAADFS010000020.1:0-398 GCA_013152795.1 Deferribacteres bacterium | reverse complement strand
CCTGTCACCCAGGACCACCAGCATGTCCGGCACCTGTTTTTTAAAGGCATCCGCAAAAGATATAATTCCGATTCCGACGGATTTTGAAATACCGGCATCCGTGTCACTTGAAAGGAGCATTTCCACCCTGTCATTTACGGTGAACCCGTCTTTTTCTATTTCCCGGTAAGTAAGTCCGAACTCCGGTGACAGGTGCATCCCGGTGGCTATTATCCGCAAGGTAAAAAATTTATCATTCTTTATTCTCTTTAAAAGTGGATACAGCAATCCATACTCCGCCCTTGTTCCGGTTATGAAGCAGATTTTTTTCCTTACGCGTGGCACCATAAATGGTCAGGCATTCATTTTAAACATGATTAATTTTTCTGTTCCGCACCCTGACGGCATATACATAAAGA
>JAADFS010000019.1 GCA_013152795.1 Deferribacteres bacterium | reverse complement strand
ATAGCCGAGTTCCTGCAGGTTCTGGTATACAGCAAGGCCGCTCCGCATCGAGACATCCCTCTCGGATGAGAGTCCTCCCATCAGTATCCCGATCCGCTTCTTTGTAACAAGCGCCTTAGTCATAATATTCACATCCTGCCCGGTGCATAAAACACCTTTTCAATCACTGACTCCCACTATCTTTATCTCCGGCTCGAGCTCGATGCCGCTGTGCTCCCTGACCCTTGCCCTTACGGTCTGCATGAGCTCCATGAAATCCCGGCACGGCATTTCCCGTGTTGATAAAGAAATTCGCATGTACCCGGCTCACCTCCGCGCCGCCTGCTCTCATGCCCTTGCATCCCGCGGCGTCTATCAACCTGCCGGCTGAGTCTCCCGGGGGATTTTTGAATACACAACCAGCGGAAGACTCGCCGAGGGGCTGGGCGGCCCTCTTTTTCTTCAGGAACTCCCCTGTCCTCTGCCTTATTGCCTCAGGGTCGTCTCTCCTGAGGGCGATATTCACACTCAGAATCACCGAGCCTTCGGGGAGGTTCGAGCTCCTGTATGAAAAACCGATCCTGTCCCTGTCGAGTATCTCTATATCACCGTGCCTGTTCATTACGGAAACAGAGACCACAACATCCTTCATCTCTGTGCCGAATGAACCCGCATTCATGTAAACAGCGCCTCCGGCAGAGCCCGGGATGCCTGCAAGCGCCTCAAGGCCGGCATATCCGTTTCTCTGAGCAAAGCCCAGCAGCATTGCAAGCGGCGTCCCCGCACCCACGAACAGGACACCCTCATCCCTTGTGGGCTCAATGCTCCTGAACTCCCTGAGGGATATCGCAACCCCGCCGGTCCCCGTATCTCCGGCAAGGAGGTTCGTACCCGCCCCGAGGACAAACGAGGGGATATTCTCCCTTTCACAGGCAGACAGTACATTCTTCAGTGAAAGGGGGTCCTCGGGGAATACCATGATCTCAACCGGCCCGCCTGTCTTCAATGACGTATGCGCCGACATGGGCTCCTCAAACCTTATCTCCCCCCTGAAAAGCCCCCTGTCAAAAATCTCCTTTACATCCCTGGCTGTCAATTTATATTGTCTCCTTTGACCCCGAGAAACTCCTCTCCTATCTTCCACACATTGCCGGCCCCCAGGGTCAGCAATGTATCCCCCTGCCTCATCTCCGCCTTCAGGAAACCTGCTATCTCATCCCTGTCCCTGATATAATCAACCGCCTTGCCGGTGTTTCTTATCCCGTCGAAAAGCAGTTCGGAATTCACGCCCGGCAGGGGCTTTTCACCGGCAGGGTATATGTCCATCAGGACCACCCTGTCCGCGTCGACAAAGGCGTCGATAAACTCGTGGAGGAGGTCCCTTGTCCTCGTATACCTGTGAGGCTGAAACAGGACAAACAGCCGCCCGTTGTCCCTGCCGCCGCTCATCGCCTCCCTCACTGCCTTTAAGGTCGCGGTGATCTCCGCGGGATGATGTGCATAATCATCTATTACACTGATCCCCGATACCGTGCCCTTGAACTCAAACCTCCTGTGGACACCGCTGAAGTTCTCAAGGGCCCTTCTTATGACATCCATATCAACGTTCAGCTCACTGGCGACGGCAATGGCGGCAAGACAGTTGCACACGTTGTGTACGCCGATAAGGGGGACCTCGAACATCCCGAGCGACCTGCCGTCCAGCACAGCCTCGAATCTCGACCTCATGCCGCCTGTACTGATATTTTTTGCGGCAAGGTCCACATCCCCGGACAGGCCGTATGTGATAAACCTCCTCTGAACCTTCGGCATCAACTCCCTTATGTATCCGTTGTCCCCGCACAATATGGACAGGCCGTAGAACGGCACCTTGTTAATGAAAGAAAGAAATGCCTCCTTTATCTCCTCAATGCTTCCGAAGAAGTCCATATGCTCCCTGTCCACATTCGTCACAACCGCAATGGTCGGTGAGAGCTTCAGGAACGAACCGTCGCTCTCATCCGCCTCGGCTACAAGGAACTCGCCCCCGCCGAGCTTTGCATTGCTGCCGATTCCCTTTAATTTCCCGCCTATCACAACAGTCGGGTCAAGGCCCCCCTCACCCAGAATGCTTGCGATCAACGAGGTCGTCGTGGTCTTGCCGTGGGCCCCGGCAATGAGCACCCCGTATTTCAGCCTTGCAAGCTCTGCAAGCATCTCGGCCCTCGGTATGACGGGGATGGACAGCCCTTTGGCGGCCACCACCTCGGGGTTGTCACGGGCAACCGCAGACGATATAACCACCACGTCGGTGTTTTTTATGTTCTCAGCGCGGTGGCCGATGTTTATGTTTATGCCCAGCGCCCTTAATCTCTTCGTGGTCTCGGACTCCTTCAGATCAGAGCCCTCCACTTCATAGCCGAGATTCTTCAGGACCTCGGCTATGCCGCTCATGCCCACGCCGCCGATGCCCACGAAATAAACCCTTCCGAACCGTTTATACATGCTGTATATTCTGTTTCTCCCCTTTCATTCTTTTTTGCTAATAACCCGCAACCCGCAACTCGCAACTCGCAACTCTCCCCCCGCTTTATTCTGCAATTTTTTTTTTAAAAGCCCCTTCATGAGTTCAACGACCTTTTTCGCGGCTTCACAACTGCCGAGCGACCTGCTGATCCGCTCCATCTCTCCTATGGCATCCGGCTCATGCAGCAGGTGCTTTATGAGGTCGGCAAGCGTCTTGCCGTTGAGTTCCCTGTCAAGAATCATCTGCGCAGCGCCCATGTCCCAGAGCTTTCTTGCATTGACCTCCTGGTGGTTGCCGGCTGCATACGGATACGGCACGAGTATCGAGGCCTTACCGCATGCCGTCAGCTCTGCAAGAGTGGTGGCACCGGCCCTTGAAATAATCAGGTCGGCCGCTGCGTAGGCATCGGCCATTTCATATACAAAGCGCACGACCGCCCCCCTGAACTCCCGCCTGCGGTAGGTGTCCCTCACAGACTCGAAATCCCTGTCACCTGTCTGGTGCAGGAACTGTATCCTGTCCCTGTAGCGCTCAAGGTATACAAGTGCCTCGCCTGCGGCGCTGTTGATGCTGGCCGCGCCCGAGCTCCCGCCGAAGATAAATATGGTAAAGAGGTCTTTATCAAGGCTGAAGGCCCGGCGGCCCCTGTCCCTGTCACCGCGCAATATCTCCTCCCTTACCGGGTTGCCGGTCAGATATGTCTTTTCCTCAGGAAAGAATTTAATGCTGTCCTGGTATGTGACCGCCACGGTGTCCACAAACCTGCCGAGCATCCTGTTGGCAAGGCCCGGGAGGCTGTTCTGTTCATGAATCATCGTGGGGATGCCCATAAGTTTGGCGCACAAGAGCACAGGGCCGGAGCTGTATCCGCCGACACCCAGTACCAGGTCGGGGGCGGTCTCTCTCAGGAGCCTGCGGGAATCCTTCAGGGACAGTGGTATCTTCGCAAGGGACCGCAGCTTCCTGTAGAGATTCCTGCCCACAAGGCCCTCTGACCTTATGAATCTGACATCATATCCCTCCCTCGGCACTATCCTGGCCTCAATGCCTGCCGCTGTGCCGGCAAAGGTGACCTTCGTGCCGGGAATCTCCTTTTCAAGCTGCCGGGCGATTGCCAGGGCCGGGAAAAGATGTCCTCCTGTGCCTCCTCCTGCTATGAGTATATTCATCTGCGCCTCTTCATATATGATACACGGTGAGACAGGTTATTATTAGCATATGATACCCTGCCCGCCGGAATCTTTTCATTCCTTGAGGATATGTTTATCAATATCCCCACAGCGGCCATGTTCACAAGGAGCGATGAGCCGCCGTAGCTTATAAAGGGCAAAGGCAGGCCCTTTGTCGGCATAAGCCCTGTTGAGACCGCAAAGTTTATGATTGCCTGTACCCCTATCATCATGCTTAATCCGAGCGTAAGGAAATAGCTGAACGGCTCCTCGGTCCTCCTGGCCACATGGACGCCTTTTATGAAAAGCCATACAAACAGCCCCAGTACCGTAAGCGCGCCCACGAGGCCCAGCTCTTCCCCGATCAGGGAAAAGATAAAATCAGTGTGAACCTCGGGCAGAAAATAGAGTTTCTGCCTGCTGTCTCCAAGGCCCACGCCGAAAAACCTGCCGTTGCCGAATGCAATAAACGACTGCACGAGCTGAAACCCGCAGCCGAAGGGGTCCTTCCACGGTTCGGTGAAACAGGTGAGCCTCTTGAGCCTGTACGCGGATGTCGAGATAATGAGGTAGACAGCCGGCAGTGAAAACAGCACAAGCGCGCCTATATGATTCAGCCTCGCGCCGCCCAGTATCAGGAGTGCGACGGTAAGTATGCCGAGACTGACCACGGCCCCGAAATCCGGCTGAAGGAGGATAATCCCCTGGAACACCACCATGACCCCCACGGGGATCAGGATCCCGTGTTTAAACTCCCTCATCCTGTGAATATTCCTGTCCATGTAGTCCGCAAGAAAGATAACCATTACGACCTTTGCAAGCTCGGATGGCTGAAAGGTGGTCGGCCACAGCCTGATCCACCTGCGCGCGCCGTTTGCAACGACGCCGATATCAGGCACGAACACCAGGGCCAGCAATATCAGCGAGCCTGCAAGCAGCACATAAACCGCGGCTCTCAATCTCCGGTAGTCTGTCCTTGACAGCGCGATCATGGCGGCTGTTCCGACCAGTACGGTAAAGATATGTTTCCACAGATAATGCAGGCTGCTCCCGTACTGTCTCATGGACATCAGTGCAGTGGAACTGTAGACCATGACAGTACCTATGCCCGTGAGGATGAGAACCGATACAACAATGTGCCGGGTGTCTCTGCTGGTAATATTCACGGCTCCATAACCCCCTTTACCGCCTCTTTGAATTTCCTGCCCCTGTCCGCAAAATCCTCAAACATATCAAAGCTCGCACATCCCGGCGACAGGAGGACAACGTCCCCGGAAGACGCCCTTGACAGGGAGAGTTCAACGGCCTCTGCAAGGCCGGCAACCATGTGTGTCTCGGTCTCCCCTCCCAATGCCCTGAATATCTTCTCCCCTGCCTCTCCCATGAGGATCAGGCACTTGACCTTTGTCCTCACCAGTTCCCGCAGAGATGAAAAATCGCCTCCCTTGTCCGTCCCTCCCATGATCAGTATCACATTCTCAAGGCCCTTCAGAGAGCCTGCGACAGCCCCTGTGTTTGTGCCCTTGGAGTCATTGATGAATCGCACGCCGTTGATCTCACCCACGGGCTCAAGCCTGTGCTCAAGACCCGGGAACCTCTTCAGCACCTCCCTTACCGCCTCCTGTGAACATCCCGCAAGCAGGGCGCACAGGGAAGCCGCCATTGCATTTTCAAGGTTGTGGGTCCCCTTTATCCTTATCTCATCAATGCCCAGAAGCGGGAAACCTGCAGGTGCGTACGGCAATACGCCCTTATCATGGAGATTGCAGTAGAGCACTCCGTCTTTACAGTAAACACCTTCAACCTCCCCCTGCCGGCTGAAATGGAAAATACGGGGGCCCCGGCCCCTTGCCCTCAGTCTTTCGCTTTCGAGTCTCCGCAGCTCCGGATCATCCGCATTCAGGATCAGGCTGTCTTCCGGCGCCTGGTTTTCGAAAATCCTCGCCTTTGCATTGATGTAATCCTCCATCCCGCTGTACCTGTCAAGATGGTCGGGTGTTATATTGAGTATGGCCGCAATCTTCGGCCTGAAAGTCTCTATGGATTCCAGTTGAAAACTCGACACCTCCGCGACAATGTAATCAAGCGCCCTGAACCGTGAACCTTGAACCGTGAACCCCGAACCGTGAACCCTGAATCCCGAATAAATCTCCTCCGTCAACGCATTGCCGATATTGCCGCCTGTCACGGCGCTGAAACCGGATTCTTTCAGCATGAGGCCGACAAGTGTGGTTACGGTCGACTTGCCGTTTGTCCCGGTCACTGCTATGAAAGGCCGCTGTATCACACGCCATGCAAGCTCAAGCTCTCCGATTACAGGCACCCCCTTGTCCCTTGCGCGTGACAGGGGGCTGATATCCGCGGGCACACCCGGGCTTATCACTATCATGCCGGATTCATCAAAAATCCCCCGTGCATCCCTGCCGGTGATAACCCTGACCGAGGGGGCAAGACGCCTTATGCCGTCCTGCAGCAGGTCCCTGGGCTTGCTGTCCGTCACCGTCACCCTTGCGCCCAGTGCGGAGAGGAGATTGGCCGCACCGATCCCGCTCCTCGCAAGCCCGACCACGAGGATATTCATATCCTTAAATGTATCTGTCATATCTTTGTCTTTTTCCATCAGCATCGTTGAAGACCGTGAACCGTGTCCGTTTTTTTTCACGGACACGGACAACGGACACGAATCACTGTGCCCCCCCTCACCTTACCTTTAACGTCGCAAGACTTAAAAGGGCAAGTATGATTCCCGCTATCCAGAACCTGACTATCACCTTGGGCTCCGGCCATCCCTTTTCCTCGAAGTGATGATGTATGGGCGCCATCTTGAAGACCCTCCTGCCCGTAAGCTTGAAGGACGCCACCTGTATTATCACCGAAAAGG
This sequence comes from Deferribacteres bacterium, assembly GCA_013152795.1. Taxonomy (GTDB): domain Bacteria; phylum Nitrospirota; class Thermodesulfovibrionia; order UBA6902; family UBA6902; genus JAADFS01. The sequence goes on along the minus strand of JAADFS010000019.1, from coordinate 3,238 downwards.
TCTCAAGAACGAATATCCCGCCCACAACCGCAAGCACGATCTCCTGCTTGGTTATCACCGCAAGTGTCCCGAGCGCGCCGCCGAGGCCGAGGGAGCCCACATCACCCATGAATATCTCGGCCGGATAGCTGTTAAACCACAGAAACCCGAGCGCCGCGCCGAACATTGCACCGCAGAACACGGTAAGCTCCCCTGTGCCGGGCAGGTAGGGCACATAGAGGTATTGCGAGAAGATCGCATGCCCCGATATATAGACAAGCGCGGCATTGGCCAGGCTCGCTATGCCCACCAGCCCGATGGCAAGGCCGTCTATACCGTCTGTCAGGTTGACCGCATTGGAGGAGCCCACGATGACAAGCACGGAAAACGGGATATAAAACCACCCCAGATCTATAAACCACTGCTTGAAGAAAGGGATGCTCAACTGGGCCACATAGTTATCATTGGGATCATTGTAGAACAAGAATCCGATCGCCAGGGCGAGTATGATCTGCGCGCCGAACTTGTACCATCCCCTGAGGCCTTTCGGGTTTTTCCTCACGGCCTTCAGGTAATCATCCACGAGTCCGATGATGCCGAATCCGGATATTGCGGCTATCATTATCAATACAAACTTGTTGCTCAGGTCACCCCACATCAGGACGCTTATCACCACTGACAGGATAATAAGGATACCGCCCATTGTGGGGGTGCCTGTCTTGTTAAGGTGAGTCCTCGGCCCGTCATCTCTTACATGCTGGGTCATGCTGAGCCTCCGGAGCTCCCTTATAATCCACGGAGACAGGGCAAAGGTTATGACCAGCGCCGTGATAACGGCGAGCGCCGTCCTGAAGGTTATGTACCTGAAGACGTTAAACGGCGAATAAAACTCCTGCAGAGAATAAAACAGTTCATATAACATTTTTTATGCTCCCCGCGATTTTTTCCATGGACATCATGCGCGAACCCTTAATTAAAACCGTATCCCCGTGCTTAAGGATACCCGCTATATCCCTCTCCGCTTCAACGGCATCCTCAAAGACAAAGACCTCGGGCAGGTGGTTTTCCCCTTCCGCCCGTTTAATCTCCTCTGCGGCCAGCATCATCTTCTTCCCGACTGCCACGAGGACATCGACTTTCATTCCGGACACCATGCGCCCTACGGCCCGGTGTTCCTTTTCCGCGTACTCATTCAGCTCGCCCATGTCGCCCAGCACGGCCACGGTCCTGCCTCCGGCGGCCAGCCTGAGGGTCTCTCTCAATGCCTCCTCCATTGACGAGGGGTTTGCATTGTAGGAGTCGTTTATCAGTGTAATGCCGTCTCCCCTTATCAACTCGAATCTCATGGGAACCGGCCTGAAGGCCTCAAGTCCCCTCTTTATTTCATTTATGCCCATGCCGAGTGAAAGACAGGCAGCCGCAGCAGCCAGCGAATTGTACACATTGAAACGGCCGTGCACCTTCAGGGCCACCGGCACGCTCCCCCTGTCCCCGGCCTGCAGTGTAAAGGTGCATCCGCTTTCCGAAATGCGCACATCACCTGCCCTCACATGGGCGTCACTGTCTATGCCGAAGGTGGTTATCCGGCCGCTGAAATCCTTCGCCGCCTCTACTCCCTCCATCAAATACGCATCATCCGCATTAACAACCGCGACATCAAGACCCGGCAGTATCTCCAGCTTTGCATCCCTTACTGCATCAAGGCTGCCGAGCCTTCCTATATGTGCAGGGCCGATATTCGTAATCACACCGTAATCCGGCACCGCTATCTCGCACAACCGCCTTATCTCCCCCCGCGCATTCATACCCATCTCAAGCACCGCCGCCTCATCATCGGCCCCGAGCCTGACGAGGCTCAGGGGCAGGCCTATGTGATTATTGAGATTCCCCTGATTCCTGAGTGTCCTGAACCTCTGTGAAAGAATCGAATATATCATCTCTTTCGTCGTTGTCTTGCCGCTGCTGCCCGTGACCGCCACAACGGGAATATGCCGCTTCATCCTGATGAAACTGGCAAGGTCCTGCAATGCCCTGAGGGTATCCCCCACATGGATTATCACCCTGCCGCCGGGCAGCTTCTCCGGCACTGAGTCCACAACCGCGCCGGCACCCCTCAGGAGCGCCTTTTCAACGAAGTCGTGCCCGTCGAATCTCTCGCCCCTTATGGCGAAGAACACCTCGCCTTCGGATATGGTGCGTGAATCTATCGAGACCCCCCTGAAGGTCTCGGAATCCCCGCAGAGGAGCCTCCCGCGCGTTGCCTCAAGAATATCCCTTACCGTCAAAACCGCCATATTTTATCGCCTTTCTCAGGACCTCCCTGTCGCTGAAATAATGCCTTACTCCCCTGATCTCCTGGTAGTCCTCATGGCCCTTGCCCGCAACAAGCACTGTATCGCCCTCCCTTGCCATCGACACCGCCTCCATGATGGCCTCTTCCCTGTCGGGCCGCACCATGTAGTTGTCCTTTTTGATTCCACTGACAATATCCCTTATGATATCAAGCGGATCTTCAGAGCGGGGGTTGTCTGAAGTTATGACTGCGAGGTCACTCAGCGCGGAGGCGACAGCGCCCATCAGGGGCCTCTTGCTCCTGTCCCTGTCACCGCCGCATCCAAATACGGTTATAAGCCTTCCGCGCGTGACAGCCCTGGCCTCCTGCAGGACGTTCCTCAATGCGTCCTCTGTATGCGCATAATCAACTATACACAGAAAACCCTGTCCCGCGTCAATATATTCAAAACGCCCTTCAACGGGTTGTGCTTCCTGTATGCCCTTCTGTATCACCTCGTCACTGAAGCCCAGCGCGTACGCAATGCCTGCGGACATCAGTATATTGTAGACATTAAACCGGCCCATAAGCCTCGAGCCGACCCTGAACCTGCTGCGGGGCGTGCGTATATCAAAGGAGAGGGCAAAAGTGTCAGTGCCAGTGTCAGTGTCAGTGCGGGGGGGCTGTGAACGGCGACCTCCGGCCGGTATACCGTATTCCTTTATGTTTTCGGCCTTTATCATTGCGCCGTCCTGAAGGCCGCAGGTTATGACATTGCACCTGAGATTCCCGGCAATGCCCCTGATCATGGGGTCGTCATAGTTGAGCACTGCGGAGCCTTCCTCCCTGAGATGATCGAAAAGCCGTGTCTTGGCCCTGAAATACTCCTGCATGCTGCCGTGGAAATCAAGGTGGTCCTGGGAAAAATTGGTGAATGCCGCAACGTCGAATGCACAGCCATCCACCCTCCTGAGCGCAAGCGCATGC
>JAADFS010000018.1 GCA_013152795.1 Deferribacteres bacterium | reverse complement strand
GCCGCCAGAAGGCCGATGATGATTATAACCACCATCATCTCGATCAGTGTGAATCCTGCGTGGGATCCCGTCACGTTTTTTCTTTGCTTCACAATGTACACCTCCATGAATTATGTTCCACGTATACCACGTATGGACACGTGGAAGTATCGATTTTTCCTCTCAATGGCCTTAACCTTACAGTGGTATTAAACGGCAATTCATTAACACTGAAAATGGCCAGGAGCATCGCCACAACAATGAATCCTATGATAACGCCCATCAACAGGATAAGCGCCGGCTCGAGTAACGAGAGCAGCCGCTTGACAGTGGTCTTGACCTCAAAATCAAAGCGGTCCGCGACCTTTGTCAGCATCTCGTCAAGCCTGCCGGTCTCTTCACCGACGGTTATCATGTGCACGGCGATGGGAGGAAAGATATCGCTGTGCTTCAATGGTTCGGAGATGCCCCTTCCCTTCCTCGCCGCCTCCTTTACTGAAGAGATTATCTCCGACATCTTTTCACTCCCGAGGGTTCCCTTCACTATCTCGAATGCATTCAGAAGCGGAACACCGCTGCTGAGAAGCGTGCCGAGGGTTCTCGCGAAGCGCGAGACCGCCGTCTCTTTATAAAGCCGTCCGAATAGAGGGAGCCTGAACTTCAGCCTGTCCCACGCGCGGCTTCCTCTTTCGGTTTTCAGGTAATGTCTTATCCCCAGAAAAAGCGCTGTCCCCGCCAGCAGTATTATCCACCAGTAGTTTATCAGCCCATTGCTCACAGCAAGCAGGATAACCGTGGGCAAAGGCAGGGCCTCGCCCATATCAGTGAATATCTTTGAAAACTGCGGCACGACGAACGTCAGCATCATGACAACAGCGGCCCCGCCCACCACACTGAGAAACGCCGGGTAAACAAGCGCGGAGCGCACATCCGCCTTCAGGCCCTCTGAATTTTCAAGATAAACCGCCATCCTTGAGACCACATCCTCAATAAAGCCCCCTGCCTCGCCTGCCTTTATCATATTCACGTAGAAGACAGGGAACACGGAGGGGAATTTCGATAATGCCTCTGAAAAGGACTTGCCGCTTCTGATCTGCGAGAGAAGCTCCTTTATCATATCCTGCAGCTTCTTTTTCTCCGCCAGTCCCGACAGGATCGACAGAGACCTGTCAAGGGTAAAACCCGCGTCAAGAAGCACGCCGAGTTGGTAAGTGAAAGTCATTGCATCCTTAGGCTTTATTCTGTTCCGCGCTGAAGATATGAAACGGTTCAGGATGTTTTCGCGTTCAACAGCCCTTTTCACCTTCAACGGGAAGTATCCCATATCCTGAATGCGGTCAACGGCAAGGCGCTCGTTGGCCACCTCTACGGTGCCTGTTATGATATTGCCGTCTCTTGTGGTTGCCTCGTAGTAAAAAGTTTCCATTTGAAACTATATCCCCTCCTGCGCCACGCGCAGGACCTCTTCAATAGTGGTTATCCCCTGCCTTACCTTCTGCAGGCCGCATTCCCTCAGTACCTGCATCCCCTTAAGTACCGCCTTATGCCTGATGATCTCGGCGCTCGCTTTTTCAAGTATCAACTGCCGTATCTCGCCGTCTACAATCATCAGTTCAAAGATACCCGTTCTGCCGCGATACCCCGTGTGCCTGCACTCCTCGCACCCCCTGCCGTGATAGGTTGTGATATTGTCTCCGAAGAGCTCCATTTTATCAACGAGCTCCTGCCGCGGTGCGACCGGCTCTTTGCAGGCAGGGCATATCACCCTCACGAGCCTCTGCGCGAGGACCCCTATCAGGGAAGATGACACGAGGAAACCCTCAATCCCCATATCAAGCAGTCTTGTCACTGCTCCCGGTGCATCATTCGTATGAAGCGTGCTGAACACGAGGTGTCCTGTAAGCGCTGAATGTATGGCTATCTCCGCGGTCTCGATGTCCCTGATTTCGCCGATCATGATAATATCCGGGTCCTGGCGGACGATGTGCCTGAGGCCGTTTGCAAAGGTAAGCCCTATCTGGGGCTTGACGTGTATCTGGTTTATGCCGTCGATCTGGTACTCGATCGGGTCTTCTATGGTGATGATCTTTTTGTCATCCGAATTTATCATGTTCAGTGATGCATACAGCGTCGTGGTCTTGCCGCTGCCAGTAGGGCCTGTGACCAGGAGCATGCCGTAGGGAGTGGTGATGATTTTTTTATACTTCTGCAGGGTCTCCTCCGGGAAACCAAGATGCTCCAGAACAATAAGGGCGCTGCCCCTGTCCAGGATTCTCATCACGATACTCTCGCCGTAAATAGTGGGTATTGTGGATACCCTGAGGTCTATGTCCCGTCCCGAGACCCTGAGCTTTATCCTGCCGTCCTGCGGTAGCCTTCTCTCGGCGATATTGAGCTTTGACATTATCTTGATCCTTGAGATGACGGCAGGCTGAATGCGTTTCGGGAGTGACTCGACCTCGGACAGGGCGCCGTCTATCCTGTACCTGACCTTGACGCTGTTTTCAAAAGGCTCTATGTGTATGTCGCTCGTCCTGCCCTCAACCGCCCTTGTAATAAGCATGTTGACCAGTTTTACAATCGGCGCCTCAAATGCCATATCCCTGAGGTGATGGACATCCTCGTGAAGCTCGATACCGTCCCCTTCGGTCTCTTCCTCCCTCATTCCCTCCATGATGCTCGTCATCTGGACATCACCGCCGAAATACTGCTCAATGGCCTCCATGATGTCTTTCTCGCTGCTCAGGTAAATCTCAAGCGATTTGCCGGAGAAGTTCCGCAGTGCGTCCGTGACATACTCATCGAGGGGGTCCGACATGGCAATCTTCATGGTGTGGTCATCCATGCCTATGGGGACGAACCTGTACTGTTTCATGAACTTGACCGTGGGATAAGAGCCGGCCGGTACCGTCTTGGGGAACTCCGAGAATTTCAGATATTTCAGGCCGAGCTGGGTGCTTAATGCCTGTATCATGTCCTCTTCGGAAACGAACCCGAGATTAACGAGTATCTCTCCCAGGCGGCGGTGATTCGCCCTGTCCGACGAAGACTGCTCCTTTAATGCTATTTCAAGTTTCTCAGGGGTTATCAGGTGCAGGTCGAGTAAGATTTTGCTCAGGGGAGCTGTTTTTTTTATCTTTAATGCTTCATGACTCATTGGCATCGACTGGGTTTGTCGTCCTCTCCCGGGGGGTGACTCCCTGTTCGTTTTTCTCTTCAAGAAAGCTCTTTACCTCTTTAAGCTTTTCCATGAATTCCATTGTAAGCCTGTCCGCCTCGCTCCTGTTGGTTATAACATGCGGCCTTATTATGATAACCAGCTCCTTTTTGACCGTTGCATCCGAGGTATAGCGGAAAAGATTGCCCAGTATCGGTATGGAGCTCAGCAGGGGCACCCCCTGGTAACTTTTATTCTTTTTTTCCTCCATTATGCCGCCTATGACTATCCCCTGTTTATCAGGGACAACAATGGAAGTTTTTGTCTTGGTGGTGGTAAATGAAGGGAAGAGGTTCCCTGTCTGCCCCACCTGCTGGTCCGTGCCCTTGCCGGACACCTCCTGTTCGATATCAAGGACGACCGTTTTTTCATCATTTATAGTGGGTTTTATTTTCAGTTTTATACCTACTGTTCTGTATTCTATATTCTGTGTCAGCGTATCTTTTGTTGTCGCCGACGTGGTAGTGCTTGTAGCCGTAGGAACATCCTCGCCGACCTCAATGTTCGCCTCTTCCTGATCCCTGACAAGCAGCCGGGGACTTGAGAGGATGTTGACCTTTCCCCTGCTCGCAAGGGCGTGGATCAGTGTGACAAACCTGTCGGGTTTGTATAACAGATATGACAGGCCGGACGCCGTGGTGGAAACAGGATTGAGGGAAAGCGGCAGATTAAAGCCTGGGGCATCCGAGGAGCGGTTCTGTCCGAGCGCCGAATAATCGGATATATCCTGCAGGACAGACCACTGGATGCCGTACTGGTCTTTTTCGGAAAGAGAGACCTCTGCAATGACAGCCTCAATCAGGACCTCCCGCGGGTAAACATCGATCTTTTTAATGGTCTCGACCATTTCCCTGTAAATTCCGGGAGGCGCAAGAATAACAAGGGAGTTCGTAGGCTCAAAGGCGATTATCTCCACCCTGCTGCCGCCCGTCGGCTGCCGCCTTCCCGCAAGGCGGGGCGCCCTGATCTTCTGCCGGCCCTTTCTTTTCACGCCCGGCTGGGTCCTTCTGCCCACCACCCTCGGCTTTGTACCGCCCGATGTTTCATAAAGCGCCGTGAGGATTTTTGCGATGCTTTCCGCCTTCACATTCTGAACGGGATAAATGAAAACATTCTGCCCGCTCAGCACCTCTTCATCAAGCCTTTTCAGCCATCCTTCAACCGTTTTAAGAAGTGTGGGGCTTGACGAGAATACCACGAGGCTGTTAATCCTCTCAACCGGCACAAGTGCAATACCCTCCCTCGTCAGATTCAGCGCATTGAGCACTTCCGTAAGCTCATCCGAGAGGGATGAGACATCCGAATATTCGGGTTTGAAAAAGATCATTCTGGTGTTCTGAAAGGCATTTACATCGATCTCCTCCAGAATCTTCAGGAGACGCAGTATGCTGGAGGAAAGATCATTGACGATAAGGAGGTTGTTCCTGGGGTCAGGTATGAGACTGCCGAATTGTGAAAGCATGGGTTTCAGGATATTGCCGACCTCTGTTACCGGGACATATTTCACAGGGATGATCTGCGTTACCGGCATGTCCGCATCAGGCACATCTCCTGCATCACTGCCCTTGCGCACCTGAAGCGGCTTCTGCTTGGTCGTGCTCCCGGAGATTATCTTGTAAAAGCGGCCGGATTTGACAAGGGACAGACCGCCGTTTACCTCAAGCACTGATTCAAAGACGTTCATGACCTCGCTGACAGGTATCCTGCTTGAGGAGTGTATTGTGATTCTTGCATCAACGCCGGGCCCCAGAATGAAATTCTTATTGGTTACGGAACTGATGGTGTTAATTACGTCTTTCAGGCTGGCATTGTCGAAATTAAGGATGATGAAATTGCCTTTCCCGGTGCCTGCAAGAAATTTCCTTACCTGCTCGGGGGTTACGGAAGCAGGAAGCTGCCGCGACAAATCAGGTGATGCCTCCGGTTCCACAGCATATAAATTGGCTGCCAATAACAGCAGACATGCCGGAACTATCAGGGAAATCTTTATTAATGATCGGATTTTCATATCTCAGTAAGAGCTAAAAAAAGTATAACAAATTGTTACCGGTTATTACTATAACCTCAGTGTTGCATAAACGGGCAGACTCCTCTGGCCCGCAGGCGGTATTTATGCCACTGTAAGGTAATCAGTTGGGGAGGCCGGCTAATTTCCGGGGAAAAACTCTCCCCTGTTGTATCATCTTAATAATTTATGAATAATAAGAGAGTAATGAAAAAGAATTATATTTTTTTTACAGCCGTAATTTTTACTCTGGGATTGTATCTGACACATAACAGCAGGCCTGCAGACCATAATCTGCCCTATATTCCCCCTATCAAATCCGAGGACATAACCGGAATCGTGATTAAAAAGGCGGATTCAAATCTCATGCTGCGAAAAAACAGCAGTCTGTGGCGCATATTCCCAGGCGGCTATCCCGCTGACCCGCAAAAAGTGGCCGGCATAATCGACACCATCAAAAATCTGGATATCGTCATGCTCATCTCCGAATCGGACAATTACGTAATCTTCGGTCTCGATGACAGGAACAAGATCACTGTAAGGGTATATAACGGAGAAACACTCATAAGAGAATTTCAAGTGGGCAATACAGGACCCTCACGCGCACATACGTTTGTCAGGATAGGCAATGACAGGAGGATCTACTACGCGGACAAGACATTTCGGAATATATTCGAGATCACTGCCGAGAGATTGAGAGATAAGGGTTAAACTAATATTGCTATTGCATAAACAGGGCAGGAGCGCCGGCCTTTGAATTTGAGACAGATTATTTCCATATTCATTCTTCCCCTGATCATCCTCTTTACCGGAAATGCCGCTGCCGGGAATTTCGGTATGGGAGTGCACAGTGGTTACGGAGTGATTAAGCACAGTGAGCAGACCTCTTTATCCGGGGATGAATACCGGTCCTATTCCACCCGGGACATGGTTATTTTCGGGGTCTCGGCGGAATATTCTTTTTCCCGGCCGGAAAATTTCTATGCCAATATTACAACCGACTGGGTAGCAGGAAGAGAAGGAACGGAGACATGGAAAAGGAATGATATCCGGATTCAGACAACCGGCATGGGGGTCTTTGCACAGTTTTACGACTTCAGGATAGGCCATAAAAACACCATGAACAACTTTTACTACAGCTTTTATGTATCCGGGGGATGGGACGGCATGCGGTTTGAGAGAGACAGATATATGTGGCGCGGAACCCCCCTATCAGGCGGCGTTGAAAATATACATCTCTGGCGGACCGGAGCGGGAACAGGCGCTGGATACAGGATCGGCAAATGGGCAGTGGACGGAAGGCTTGCGTATGCGTGGTATCCTGCTGTAAGGGTGAAAAACAGTTCACTGCCACGGTTTACTTTTGATACAAACGGAACTGTTCTGGATACGGGATTCGGCCTGGCAAGAGAGATATACCGGGGTGTAAATTTTTATTTCGGCGGAAGTTACAGTCTCTTTGATCTCAACGAGAGTGATATAATCCAAAAGGATTCGATCCAGGCTGTTTATCCCGGCAGCAGGATAGAGATCATTGCGGGAATGCTTAATCTGACATTCGCATTCTGAACTTCCGGCATAGTGATTTTCATATATACTTTAATGGGTTAACCTCAAGGATCACAGTTGAGTTTCCGTGTAAACTAAAAGGGTCGGGAACATAACGCGCGCTGGCTCAGACATTGCTTTAATGAACAGAAAGATTATAAAGCAGAACAAGACCTTCTTGCTGGTAAGCATAATTCTCCTTATCCTGTTCGGCCTGGTGTTATATTTCGGGTGTAACCAGATATATGAGAGTGAGGCAAGACGCCGTCACGATAATGCAAGGGCCCAACTGCTTTCCGTAACAGGAAGCATAAAAATATTCTTTTCCGATTTCAGGCATGACCGGCGCTTCCTGATGGATATATCGAGCACCGAAGGCTATATAAACAGCGATTTCAAATCAGCTCATTACAGAAAAGAAGTGGAAGATATATTCCACAAGTTTGTAAAGGCATATGACCAGTACTATCGAATCAGAATCATCAATTCCTCGGGGCAGGAGATAATCAGGATAGACAACAGGCCGGATAACAGCACCGTTATAACTTCTGAGCCACGCCGGATAAACTGGAAACAAGAGTATTATTTCAGGGAAGCCATGAAACTTCACAGTGACCAGATATATGCCTCTCCAATCGATTTAAATATTGACGGGCCGGGGGAATGGGCAAACAGTATCCCCGTGATAAGACTGGCTTCCCCACTGTTTGACTCTGAAAATACAAGAAGGGGTGTCCTAATTCTGGACATGTATTTATCGGAGATTCTCGCTCTCCTGCCGGAAAATATGTTTATTCAGACGGAAGAAGGGAATATAATGTCATTGAAACCCGACGGCACCCTTGACTTCCGCAAGTCGGAATACAACTTTACAGGCAGTTCGGGACGGCTGGACGTTTCGGATGCCGAGAGCATTCATTATTCAACAGTAGAGTTTCTCCCCGGCAGAAAACTGATCGTGGCGATATCCTGTAAACACCCGCTGTTGAAAATGGCAATGGAGAAGCTGATTCTGGTATCCGGGATACTTCTTGCACTGTTTCTGGGCCTGATATCGATTATTGTCTACATGAATATTCAGAGGTTCAAGGAGTTGATAGGGGCTCAGAAGACCACAATATTCGCCCTTGCCGAGCTTGCAGAGTGGAGAGACCCGGAGACGGGATACCATCTGGAAAGGACGAGAAACTATGCGGTGGTGCTGGCCAGACAATTGCGTAAAAACCCAAAATACCGCCATGTTATAACCGATGACTTTATTGAAGAGCTGTATGACGCCGCTCCTTTGCATGATATAGGGAAAGTGGGAATACGGGACTCGGTCCTGTTAAAAGAGGGTGAACTGACCGCTAAAGAATATGAGGAAATGAAGAAGCACGTGCTGATAGGGAAACAGGTGCTCCAGGATGCAATAGAGAAATTCAATATCAACGAGTCGTTTATTATCGTGGGTAAAAATATCTGTGCATACCACCACGAAAAATATAATGGTAAGGGATACCCCGAGGGATTAAAAGGCGAGGAGATTCCACTGGAGGCGAGAATCTTCGCCCTGTGTGACGCCTATGACGCGATCAGGACAAAGAGACCGTACAAGGGAAGGTTATCACACGAAGAGGCCGTCAGGAGAATCAAGCGTGACAGCGGCGAGCACTTTGACCCGGATATTGTGGACGCCTTTCTGCGAACCGGGGAAGACCTCATGGATGACGGAACACTCGAAAAAGATCAACCGGAGAATAAAGAAAGGCGCTGTAGAATCAGGCCTGATACCAGTTAAATACCCCGCTGCCGGCATCAGCCTTAACGTTGCATAAACGGGGCAGGGGGGCCTGCCCTTTTTGACAAAATTTATCTTCAAGTGGTAGTATCTTGAACTTTTCCGCAGGTAAGCCTGCCTGCAGGAGATTTTTATGCACCATCAAGGGTCAGATTGATGAAAATTGCAATTACAGGCAAAGGGGGTGTGGGGAAAACCACTGTTTCCGCCCTCCTGAGTTATATATATGCATCAGAGGGAAGAAAGGTCATAGCCGTTGATGCCGACCCCGATGCAAATCTTGCGTCAGCACTCGGTATCTCAAAAGATGAAATAAAAAAGATACGGCCCATAGCCGAAATTACCGAGCTGATCGAAGAAAGGACAGGTGCAAAACCCGGCAGCAGCGGCGGTATATTCAGGCTCAACCCCACCGTTGACGACATCCCTGAAGGATTCGGTTATAAATGCGGCAATATCATCCTGCTCGTAATGGGGAAATCAAGGCCGGCGGCTTCAGGCTGTTTCTGCCCGGAACACGCACTGCTCAGGAGGCTTCTGCGGCATCTGGTGATAGAGAGAGGTGAAGTCGTGATTGCAGACATGGAGGCCGGGATAGAACACCTTACAAGGGGGACGGCAGGGGGCGTTGATGCATTTATAGTGGTGGTCGAACCCGGACAGAGAAGCCTTCAGACAGCGGAATCTGTAAAGAATCTCGCAGAGGGGCTCGGCGTAAAAAGGGTCTGTGTCATTGCCAACAAGGTCAGGAATGAGCATGATCTTGTTTTTATCAAAAACAACCTTAAGGACGTTGAATATCTGGGCGCGATAAGCTTTGACGACACCATCATGGAATCTGATATTCAGGGTATACCTTCATATAAAGCTTCTCCTCACATCCTTGAGGAAGCTGTAAGAATCAAAAAAAACTTAGAGAAGGCCGTTTGAAAAAGACTCTCAGAGCAAGGCTCTTAAAAACGCGGGATTCCATTCCACCGGAACAAAAAGCCCGGAAAGATGCCGCCATCATGGAAAGGCTCTTTGCGCTGGATCTCTTCAAAAATGCAAAGGGCCTGTTATTGTATGCCTCATTCCGCTCCGAGGTGGATACCACGAGGTGCCTGAGTGAAACAATAAGGCTCGGCAAACGACTCATCCTCCCTGCCGTTGACTCTAGGCGCCGGGAATTGATCCTTTATGAGGTGAAAGAAATTTCAGAACTCAAGCCGGGCTATATGGGAATCCCCGAGCCGGCAATAAGGGAAAACCGGCAGGTCACCCTAAAAGATATCGACCTCATAATAGTGCCCGGCGTGGGATTTGATCAGGAATGCAACCGCCTGGGATACGGCGGTGGATATTATGACAGGCTCCTCGGCGGCGCAACCGGACAGCGGTTAAGGTCAGGAGGGCGCATTGCGGCACTTGCGCTGGCTTTTGAGGAGCAGATCACCGAAAAAATTCCGTCTGAGCCACATGACGTAAAAGTGGACATGATTATTACGGATAAGAGGGTGATTTGTTGTCATGTCCTGTAATCTCAGGTTTCAGTCTGATCAATTCCGGAATCTCCCTGTAGCTTTTATCCCTGATAGAGAACACCAGGACATACGGCTTGTAGCCCTGTTTTTCGATTTTTAATATCCTGTATCTTGTTTCGCTTTCATGCGGCTTGCCGTCGGAACGAAGATAAGTAATCCTCACATCCAGCGGCGTGTTTCCCCATTGCCTTCCGTCAAGGAAAACCCGGGCGCCGGGGGGGGAACTGTTGAGACGGATGGTTATTGTTTCAGCAGAATAGGCCGGTTCTTGAATTGAGGGAGCCGGTTTCTCAGGTTCGGGTTTCAATCTGATTAACTCCGGAATCTCCCTGTATTTTTCATCCCTGACGGAAAATACCATCACATAAGGCTCATAGCCCTGTTTTTCAATCCTGAGCAACCTTTTTTGTGTTTCGCTTTCATGGACGCCTGTGCGGGAATCCAGGTACGTAACCTTCAGGTTTAACGGTGTGACTCCCATTTTTACTCCGTCAAGCATAACCGCAGCGCCCGGTGGAGAGGTTTTCAGATGGATGGTTATTGTATTTGCGTAATAGACAGGCGCCGCCGTTCTTGTAACAAACACACAGCCTGCGAGCAGCATGCCGCTTCCGGCATTTAAAAGAACCAGAATTGCCAGGACAATCTTTCGGACATTTTTACCCATTGCCTTAACACCTTGATACTAATAAATTTTTCAATTTATGGCAAGGATTAAATCTTAAATGCTGCATAAGCAGTCCGACAGAACGGCTCCGCAGGTAATCTGATCAGGGAATTTGATATTGATTTTCGCCTCGAATACCTGTTACTATCAACACCAGAGGAACAGTCTATTAGTGAGCAAACAAATCCGGTTCATGTGTCATAACGAGACGGAAGTGCCGCGGGAGGCTGTATCCGGAATAGTGCTGATGGTGTGATTCGTGTTACATATCTTAACTTCTTATTGCAGTCACCATAAAAACAAGGGGATGGTTCACTTGCAAAAGACATTTATAATACGCTTGCTGATAGCTGTCGGGTTTATGCTGGTGGTTGCGGGATGCGGTGGGGGAGGAAGCGGGGGAGGCAACGGAAGCGGTAGTACCAGCATATCTTCTGATCCTGCCGACACTGATACGGGCGGTGGCACCGTTACCGGCAGCGGCACCGCTCTTTCAGGCGCAGCAATACTAACGTGGACCGCTCCCGAGACAAATGCAGACGGGACACCCTTAACGGACCTTGCCGGATACAAGATCTATTACGGGAGGCTATCCGGAAATTATACAGAGGTGAAAGATGTAGGCATTCCGTCATGTGAACCGAGGGGAGATAAAACAGAATGTTCTTACACGGTTGAGGGCCTCAGTTCCGGCACATGGTATTTTGCAATAACCGCTTATGATACATCAGGTAATGAGAGTGACTATTCGAATGAGGTAAGTAAGGAAGTAACAGAATGATACACCGCAAGCAGCGGGTTTGACCACCGTTAATAGGGTTGAAAATTTAACCGCTTCAGATTTCAACCTTACCCGAGATGGAAATTATTGCTATGTGTGGCAGAGGCTTGCCGTAAAGGATGGAGAGAAAAAGGCATGCTGCTCAAATAATTATCCTGATGCTCAATTATTCAACAGGGCATGATATAAATTCTGACCCTGCATAAACGGGCAGTGCAGTCCTGCCCTGCCCCCACCGCCGGTATTTTAATGCCCGTGGAAGGGCAAGTGTTTGTTTTGTGTTCTGAAATACGGTCTTTTCCCGGCACACATCTTGCATATACTAATCAGGTATCTTAATTTTCACTCATATCACTTAATAAAAAAACAGGCAGTCTATACCGAATTATCCGGATAACTTTTTATCTCCGGAATAATTGCACTTTAAACGGAATAACGGCGGGGAGAGACCGAAATTTTCGAATTAGCATACGATTTTGACTGGAGTATACCGTTCAGGGAACCTTACCTGGATATGATGATAACCGGGGTGAGGATAACCATCTTTTTGTTATTTGCAACTACACTGACCTCCCTGCTCCTCGGGACAGCGCTGGCGGTGATGAGGGTGTCCGGCGTGAAAATGCTGAGGGCCATAGGGACGCTTTACGTTGAGGTCTGCCGCAATATCCCGGCTCTCTTCTGGATACTGTTTTTCTATTTTGTGTTTCCCGATCTGCTTCCCTCCCGCTGGGGTCAAATCCTCAACGGCTACCAGCACTATCCGATAGCCGCCGGAATACTTGGATTGACCGTGGATAACTCTTCATTCGTCTCAGATATCCTGAGAAGCGGCAAGCTTGCCATACCGGACAGCCAGAAAGAGGCCGCCGCTTCCCTGGGATTAAACAGTCTCCAGCAATGGGGATATGTAATGCTGCCGCAGATGTACAGGGCGGTGCTTCCCCCTCTGGGCACGAGGATGATACACAATTTCAAAAATACTTCACTGTGCATGGCGATATCGGTCAAGGAACTGACATGGGCCACACAGAATATAGAATCGCTTACATTCCGGGGGATTGAATCCACGACCATTGCAACGGTCTTCTATATTGTTGCATGCGGCATCATGGTGAAAATCATCATCTGGCTTGAGAGATATCTGAAAATCGACATAACAAGTATTACAAAATCAAGGGCCTGACAGGATCATGTATTTTCTCGAACAGTTTGCCAACTGGAAATTTTACCTGATGGGAATGTATCCGGAGGGGGAACTCGGCGGACTGCTCCTGAACATTCAGCTTGCCGTTGTATGCCTGTTACTGAGCTTTCTGGCTGGGCTGGTACTGGGCTACCTCAGGTTGTCACCACGTAAATTCATCAGAATTCCCGTGGGATGGTATATTGATATCGTCCGTTCAGTGCCTTTGCTGATGATAGTCTTCTGGTTTTATTTCTTTCTTCCGTATATCATGGGGGAACACATAACCGTATTCCGCAGTGCCGCATTCTCTCTCTTTGTATACGGTTCCGCTTATCAGGCCGAGATCGTCAGGGCCGGGATCCTGGCGGTACCCAAAGGCCAGATGGAAGCGGCCATGACCATCGGCCTTTCCAAAAGGCTGGCCATGACCTATATCATATTCCCGCAGGCGTTCAAGATCATGGTTCCCTCGTTTGTCAGTTTCTTTATCACGCTTTTCAAGGACACATCCATTGCATATGTCATAGGAATAATAGAACTGACACAGGCAGGCGTAATTGTAAGCCAGCGGCAGCCCGACAGGATATATGCCGCGTATTTGAGTGTGGCTATAGGATTCTGGGTTGTAAGCTACAGTATTTCCCGGATCGAGAATGTACTGAAAAAGAAATTCGGAACGATTGAAATCGCCGGTATCATAACCGGAACAAAAAGGGTGTGAAAATTCGTTCACTTATACTTTAAGGTCATCCCAAATTGTAAGACGGAGTGTGTATAGTCCCAAAGAAACCTGATTTCTCTTTTGGGGAACAGGCTCTGTAATCCTGGATTGATTTTCAGTGTTTTCAGCTGTTACTATCAATCATCGGTTATAGCAATGTGATTCATCTCACATACCTCAACTCTTTAGTGTGGTTAGATAAAAACATGCAATGCTTAAAATTACAATTCTCAGCGACGATGCAGGGTATACGGAATACGGTAAAGATAGGGGCATACAACAGTTTCAAGGGAAGCAATGGACTGCCTATGTGTTTTGCCGGTAACCGCTGCGGTTAAGCGCGTCTATGCTTAATCTAATGTTATATGGAGGGACATTATGAAAACGAAATATATACAGCAAAAAACTGTTCTTATTTCAGGGCTGATCATAATTTTTAATTTGTTCATTTTTTCAAATTTATTTGCTGCTGATATTTATGTAGATCAAACATTAAGTAATAACTGTACCTCACAAAACTACTCTATTTTAAAGAGAAATTGTACTGGTTCCGATGGCAATGCTTATAAAACAATTAAAGCTGCTGTTAAAGTTATGAATGCTGGTGACACGATGTTTTTGCGGGGTGGAACATATAATGAAATTCAAATCTATATTGGTGAATGGCGAAATGGAGACCCTGATAATTGGTATACAGTAAAATCATATCCCGGGGAATGGGCTATTGTTGACGGCCAACATAACCCCGATCCCAGTATAACATGGAATCACTCCGTCTTCTTCGGCACTTCTCAGAGCAATCAAAACAATTATATCCGTTTTGAAAATATGGAAATAACAGGGGGCGGTTATGATTTAGGAGATCCCAATTATCCTTCTAAGAGCAAAGGAGCAGGGATTAACATGCGTGGCAGACATTTAGAATTCAGGTACTTATATATTCACAATAACTATGGAAGCACACG
>JAADFS010000017.1 GCA_013152795.1 Deferribacteres bacterium | reverse complement strand
CGATCTCCTGACCAAGAAAGAGGTGGCGAAATACGAGACCGAGAGGCAGCGGCTCGAGAAGAACCTCAGTGGAGTAAAGGAGATGAACGAGTTGCCGGGTGCTGTCTTCATTATCGACCCGAAGAAAGAGGCAATAGCCGTTGCGGAAGCCAGAAAGCTGGCAATCCCCATAGTCGGCCTTGTCGACACCAACTGCAATCCTGATGATATAGACTATGTCATCCCCGGCAATGACGATGCAATAAGGTCGATAAAGCTGCTGACGTCGAAGATAGCCGATGCCGTTATTGAAGGCAAGAGCGTTTTAAGCAAGACCCTTGAAGAGGCGGCTGAAAAAGAGGCTGCCGGGGAAAAGGCAGCCGAGGACGGACAACAGGAACAACCGGAACAAGAGACAAAACAGGAACAACCGGAGCAACAGGAGAAGGAGGAAGTAAGCGGATGAGTATTACTGCAAGTGCGATAAAGGAATTGAGGGCACAGACGGGTGTGGGCATGATGGACTGCAAAAAGGCCCTTGCCGAGGCGTCCGGAGATTTTGACAAGGCAGTTGACATACTGAGGCAAAGAGGCCTTGCAATGGCTTCCAAGAAGGCATCCAGAGAGGCCTCGGAAGGGTTGATAGGCTCATATGTTCATATGGGGAGGATAGGAGTCCTCGTGGAAGTCAACTGCGAAACCGATTTTGTGGCAAAGACGGATGACTTCCAGCAACTGGTCAAGGACATTGCCATGCACATTGCAGCCGCCAATCCCCTTTACGTCAAGAGGGAGGATGTCCCTGCCGGCGTGATAGAAAAAGAGAAAGAGATATATGCATCCCAGATAACAGGCAAACCGCCTCATGTTGCTGAAAAGATTATCGAGGGCAAGCTTGAAAAGTTTTACACCGAGACGTGCCTGATGGAACAGGTCTTCGTGAAAGACCCGGAGCAGAAGAAAAAGATCAAGGATCTGATCGTAGAGAAGATAGCCAGGCTCGGGGAAAACATTCTGGTCAAACGCTTTGTCAGGTTCCAGCTCGGGGACAGGGCCGGTTGAGGGATATGCCTGTTAAGTCCCGGAAAACCAGGTTCAGGAGAGTACTGCTGAAATTAAGCGGTGAGGCCCTTATGGGCGACAAGAACTTCGGCATTGACCAGAAGGTGGTTGAATATATAGCAGGGGAACTTAAAGGCATCTCGAAACTTGGTGTTGAGCTTGCAATAGTCATAGGCGGAGGGAATATTTTCCGCGGTCTCGAAGCAAGTGCCGAAGGCATGGAGAGGACGTCCGCCGATTACATGGGGATGCTGGCGACAGCTCTCAATGCCCTTGCACTGCAGAATGCGCTGGAGGCCCACGGAATGCCCACGAGGGTTCAGTCCGCCATAGAGATGCAGGAGCTTGCCGAACCATATATAAGAAGAAGGGCCATGAGGCATCTTGAGAAAGGGAGATTCGTCATATTTGCGGCGGGCACGGGAAATCCTTATTTCACGACCGATACGGCGGCAGCCCTGCGGGCGGTGGAAATAGGGGCGGAGGTTATACTGAAGGCGACAAAGGTCGACGGTGTATACAGCAGTGATCCGGTGAAGGACCCGCGCGCAAAAAAGTACTCCGAGATTGCCTATATCGATGTCCTGAAACAGGGGCTTAAAATAATGGATTCCACCGCCATATCGCTGTGTATGGACAACGATCTCCCTATAATAGTATTCAGCCTTATGAAACGCGGCAACATCAAGAGGATCTTAGAGGGTAAAAAAATCGGTACACTTGTAAAGGGAGGGGTCTCCTATGGAAAAAGAGGTAAAAAAAAGACTGACGGATAGAATGGACAAGACCATTGATGTCCTGAAGAAAGACCTTGCAGGCATGAGGACAGGCCGCGCTTCACTGTCCATTCTGGATGGTATAATGGTTGATTATTTCGGGACGCCCACCCCCATCAATCACCTTGCGACATTAAGCGTGCCAGAAAGCAGGCTGATCACGATTCAGCCGTGGGACCCGAAGGCCATATCAGAGATTGAAAGGGCCATCCAGAAATCGGACCTCGGCCTGAATCCAAGCAATGACGGAAAGATAATACGGCTGGCTATCCCCCCGCTTACCGAGGAACGCAGAAAAGAGATTGTCAAGCTTGTTCACAAGCGCGGTGAAGAGGCGAAGATATCCCTCAGGAATATCAGGCGGGACGGAAACGATGAAATAAGAAGGCTTGAAAAGGAAAAGCATCTGAGCGAGGATGACACCAAGCGGTCCCTGGATGAAATTCAGAAGATTACTGATTCATATATAAAGAAGGTGGACGAGATTGTTTCCCGCAAAGAGGCTGAAGTACTGGAGGTGTAAGGACGGCAGGTTGACACCCCGGGTCTTTATGTTACACTCTGAGATATATATCAACACTATACAAAGGAGGAACGTATGGCAATACGCGTTGGGATTAACGGCTTTGGAAGAATAGGAAGAAACTTTCTCAGGACATGTGTCGGCCACGATGCCGTGGACATAGTCGGAATAAATGACCTCACTGACGCAAAGACACTTGCCCATCTCCTGCGTTATGATTCCGTTCACGGAATTTTTGACGGTGATATCCAGGTGAAGGGAAACAATCTTGTTATAAACGGCAAGGAGATATCGGTTACATCGATTACGGATCCCGCACAGTTGCCGTGGAAGGATCTGAATGTTGATATAGCACTTGAATCCACAGGGCTTTTCGTCAACAGGGAGGGTGCTTCCAAACACCTGAGTGCAGGCGCGGGCTGGGTGGTTATCTCGGCTCCTGCCAAAGAGCCCGATGCCACAATATGTATGGGTGTAAATGAAGAAACCCTTGATATATCAAGCCACAAAATTATATCCAATGCCTCCTGCACCACCAACTGTCTTGCACCCATCGCAAAGGTTATAGACCAGAAATTCACCATTAAGCGCGGACTTATGACCACAATCCATTCATATACAAATGACCAGAGGATACTCGACCTCCCGCACAAGGACCTCAGAAGGGCCCGGGCCGCCGCGCTTTCAATGATTCCCACGACCACAGGCGCTGCGAGGGCTGTCGGTCTTGTGCTTCCCCATCTGAAAGGCAGGCTGGACGGTATGGCGATCAGGGTCCCCACCCCGAATGTCTCTGTTGTCGATCTTGTGGCCGATGTCGAGAAGGACGCATCCGTGGAGGCGGTAAACGCCGCACTCAGGGAGGCGGCAGCCGGTCCCCTTAAAGGGATACTGCAGTATTCCGAGGAGCCCCTTGTATCCATTGACCTCAACGGCAATCCCCATTCCTCCATAGTCGACGCCACCCTCACAAAGGTGCTTGAGGGGAATATGGTAAAGGTGTTGTCGTGGTATGATAATGAATGGGGCTACAGCATGCGCCTCAGGGACCTGATGCTTTATATAGACGGCAAGAGGTAAGACACAACAATGCAAGACGGTCTTTCAGTGCCTATTAAAGGCGTTTTAAACAAGCTTTCCATCAAGGATCTGGACATCAAGGGTAAGAGGGTTTTCATCCGGGTGGATTTTAATGTGCCTCTGGATGAAAATCTCAATATTACCGATGACAGGAGGATACGGTCTTCCCTGTCCACCATAAATTATGCGATAGATGAAGGCAGCAGGATAATTATCGCCTCACACCTCGGAAGGCCTAAGGGGAGGGTTGACAAGAGGTATACCCTTGCGTCTGTTTCCAGAAGGCTGCAGCGCCTGATCAAAAAAGAGGTCACTTTTCTTCCGGACTGTGTCGGTCCCGAGGTTGAGGCCGCCGTCAGCAGGATGTCCGACGGTGATATCATACTCCTGGAGAACCTGAGGTTTCATATTGAAGAGGAAGAAAACGACGAGGAGTTCAGTAAGGCCCTGGCGAGGCTTGCAGATTATTATGTGAACGATGCCTTCGGCACCGCGCACAGGCGGCATGCGTCGATAGTCGGAATAACAAAGTTTCTTCCGTCCGCCGCCGGCTTCCTTCTACAGAAGGAGATAGACTACCTGCAGGGGGTTGTCAATCACCCCATAAGGCCTTTTGTCGCCATACTGGGCGGCGCAAAGGTATCGGGCAAGATAGATGTCATCCGGAATCTTGAGGACAAGGTCGATAAAGTGATTGTAGGCGGGGGAATGGCCTATACCTTTTTGAAGGCCATGGATTATAGTGTGGGGGATTCCCTTGTGGAAGACGACATGCTTGACCTTGCCAATGAAATCCGGGAGGCCGTTGTGGCCAAGGGAATCAAGTTCTATCTCCCGGTGGATTGTGTTATCGCCCAGAGCATCGAGCCCGGTGCCGAGACGAAACTCGTGACCACGCAGGAGATACCGGACGGCTGGAAGGCGGTCGATATCGGGCCTGCATCAGTGAAACTCTTCTCAGAGGCCCTGGAGAGCGCAAAGACCATCCTCTGGAACGGCCCCATGGGAGTGTTTGAGGTCGATGCCTTCTCGCGGGGCACCTTCGCCATTGCCCATGCAGTGGCGGATGCATATGCGCTGACGATTGTAGGCGGAGGAGATACCGACCTGGCGGTCAGCAGGGCGGGTGTTTCGGAAAGTATCTCGTTTATTTCAGCAGGCGGCGGGGCCGCGCTGGAGCTTCTTGAAGGAAAAGAACTGCCCGGGCTTATGGCATTGACCGACAAGTAGGGCGCAGCGTTTTATTTTAACGGGATGTCTTCAGGTGCCTCTCTATCTCCCTGCGCGCCTCTTTTTCTTTTATGGAGTCTCTTTTCTCGTATTGCCTCTTGCCGCTGGCAAGGCCTATCTCGACTTTTGCCTTTCCGTTTTTAAAATATATCTTCAGCGGAATCAGTGTGAAACCTTTCCGGCTTATACTGCCCCACAACCTGTTTATCTCCTTTTTGTGCAGGAGCAGTTTTCTCGTCCTTAGAGGGTCGTGGTTCTGGATGTTTCCGTGACTGTAAGGGCTTATGTGACAGTTCAGGAGAAAGGCCTCATTGTCTTTAATAACGGCATAGCTGTCCTTCAGGTTGGCCCTCCCTTCCCTTAGTGCCTTTACCTCAGTGCCGAGGAGTGACAGGCCGGCCTCATAGGTCTCATGAATGTGATAATCATGATATGCCTTTCTGTTGGTTGCGACAGTCTTCTTTTCAGTCATAGCATGTAAAGATAAATCTCATATACAATAACCGCAATGTAAAGATACAGGGCAAAAGGCAGGCTGAGCCTTGTAAGCCTGAGATTCTTCAGCACTGTTAAGATTATCAGGGCTGCTGCCGTTATGACGAATTTTACTATGGTGAAATGCATTATACCATACCCGAGAACCCCGGCCATAACGGGATTTGCTTCTATCACCTTGCCTTTTTCTATCAGTACAAGGGTTAAGTAGGCATCCAGGATGCTCAGGCACAGGAGGGTAAGGACATATACGAGGAGCCCTGTGCTGTATATATCTACAAAGAGATACCTGTTTTTGTCCTCTTCTCTCCTGACGGTCCTTCTTCTGCCTCCGAAGAATGTATATCTGCTTATGATGGGAGTCGGACTCTTCCGCCTGTCGGGGGTATCCCTTTTTTCTGTATTTATTCCCGCACCCATTCCAATATCCTATCGCATTATAAAAAGGTGTTCCGGCAGTCTGCCTTGCCGGTTTATGCAACGTTAAGGTTAAGTTGCAGCTACGGATAACACCGTTTATCCATAATTGTAATGTAAATGATTTTGACACTTTTTGCAATTTCTATTTTCCGGCAAAGGTGTTTCCGGAGAGAGCCATGTCAACTTTCTCTGGTGTCATTCCGGTTGGTAGTGCATTGCCCCTCAATGACAGAAAAGCTTTTCTTATGTTAAAATTTATTTAATTAATGAGAGTCGGATTTCTCATCATTTGAGTGTCATAGCGCATCTTCTTACATCATTTTCAGGATACTGTACAGAATGTTCACTGAAAGTAACGGCGGATAAAGCTTTTCGGCAACCCCACGGGCGATGCTTTATGCACTGTATAGGTTTATTGAATGAAAACAAACGGTATAAACGGGGGCATTAAGAAAACGGATAAAAGGGCTGCATCGTTTTTCCTCCGCTTAGGGCTACTCAGTGAGGACGACCATCCACTCTTAAAACGCGTTGTCATGGCGTGGTTTGCCTTCCTGCTGATAATGATGGCGTGGGGTTTAAGGGACGTTGCTGTTTCATGGCAGAAGGCGCGGGGATGGGAGTATTTATGGATTGCCGAGAGTATTGTAAAAGGTGACTGTTTCTGTTTCGCTGACTGCAAGAAAGGCTGGAGGCCGAGGGAGGGATGTGACAAGTTCCGTATAACCGCCCACGAAGAGCCGGTTTATCCGTATTTAACGGCGGCTGCTTTCAAGGCGTTAGGCAGCAAATACGGCGGCCTCCTGGTTATGATTTTCCAGGTGATCGCCCTGTTTTTCACCTCTTGTATTGTTTATCTCCTGGGACGCAGGGTGTTCAATGCACCGGCGGGCCTGCTGGCAGGTTCAGTCCTCCCGTTGTTAAACAGGCATCTGACGGCAACATTTGTCCCTTCGATATTTGCCGGACTGATGATCGCTATTTCAGCGTATCTTATCCTTTTGTGTATTGAGAAAGTATCGGTCCGCCGGGGGATTATCCTTGGGCTGACCCTCGGATTTACCGCCTTGTTGTACGCCCCCACCCTTGCCTTTATTCCGGTCGCCGTTTTTTTCCTACTTGTTGGAAAGACCCCCCGCCGCTCCATTGCCCTTAAGACAGCAGCGGTGGTAATTTTTACCGCCGCTGCCGTGCTGTCTGTCTGGACCATAAGGAATTTCATGGTCTTTGGACAGATCATTCCTGTGAGAACAGGATTCGGGATCAATGTCCACCAGAGCAACCCTGTGCTGGCGGAATCGTTTTCTGCGCAATCACGCGGGAATACGAAAGCCGGCCTTCTTTCATGGACGGCCCGGAATGCAGGAGAGGCCGTCCGCCTCAGTTTCGGATATGACCGACAATTGGCTATTTACAAGCGGAGCTTTGATATAATCAGGCTGGATGCCCCCCCCGGTTATGAATACAACGAGGCTGAGATGGACAGGGTCGCTTTAAGAAAAACCCTCGAATTTGTGCTTTCTCAACCGCAGACATTTATAACTTTAACCTTTTACAGGATATATGCCTTTTTCTTCATGCTGGGCTGGAAGGCGGCGATTATTTCCGTGTTTTTCTTTGCCGGTGCCGTGATTACGGCACGCAACACAAAGGTGCGGATACTGCTCCTGCTTATACTCGCATATGCCAGCCCGTATTTTCTGGCGGTGACGTGGTGGTACCGTTACCGTTATCCCATTGAGCCTGTAATCCTTGTTGTGGCATGTTACCTGCCTGTGCTTGTTTTCTCAAGGCTGTATGCGCTGAGCCGCAAATCAGCGGTCAGGGATGAATCTGTAGCCTCCTGAAACGGCCTTTCTTCCGGTCCCCCCCTTTTTTCCACGGAAAACTGCGCGAAATGCCGCATCTGTTGAGGGAAATGTCAGGTAAATTTACTGTTCCGAATGTAACCCCCTTAATTATAAGGAAATTGGATTTGGCATGCTATGTGCTAAAGTGTAAATGTTGTTGACATATGGTGCCGCTGCATATATGCGCTTTCATATGTTTGGAGGCGTGAATTATGAAAATGCCGGTAAGGAGAAGATATAGATGAAACGGAAGATCATACTGCTGCTGTCCGCGCTATTTGTATTCTTCACTATCGGTATAGTCACGGCGATGCTCTACATAACAAAAAGTACGGGTGAGCTGAAACATATTATCAAGCTTAATGAGATCGAGCAATTGAGGCGGAAACTGATAATAGATATTCAGTCCGTCCAGACAGGACTTTTTACTTTTAACATGAACGGGCGCAACCCGGATTCCATTATAAATAACATGACAAACCTTCGGAATACGGCCCGCAGATGCTCTTCCTGCCACCATATACCCCGGCTGAGCAAACGCATAAGAGAGGTGCAATCCCTTATTGGAGATTATGATAAGGCATTAAGCACTTATATAACTGAATCCGCGGAATCCGGCGGTGCGTATACGCTTGCCCGGGAAGCCTCTGCAATAGGCGATAAACTGATTGATCTCACGGAAGGCATGTCCCACAGCGCCAGTAGCAATCTTAAGGAATTAACAGAGAGCACGATGGTAAAGATTGAAGATGCGAGGAGCATTCTCTTTGCAACGGATATCATAACCTTTGTTCTCGGCATCATAGTGGCGGTGAACCTGACAAGGTCCATCACCCGGCCGATAAATCAACTTGTAAGCGCTACCAGGGAAATCTCGTCGGGAAAATTCGGGACCACGATCACCTGTAACGACAACACCGAATTCGGAGAGCTTGCCGCACATTTCAATGCAATGAGTATTGCGGTCAGGGATGGATATGCAAAGATCCGCGAGGAAATCGCTGAACGCAGGCAGGCCGAAGAGTCTCTTGCCGAATCCGAGAGGTTTCTGAATACAATACTCGACAGCATCATGGATCCGTTTTGTATTTTTGACCGCGAACACAGGATAGTATGGGTCAATGAGGCCTATGCAGAGATAAAAAATAAAAAGCCTGATGAACTTATAGGCAAACATTGTTACAGGGTGTTGCACGGCAGGGACAGTATCTGCGATGACTGCATTGTGGCAAAGACTTTTCTTTCTTCAGACCCCTGTGCAAAGGATAATTTCATAACATTCAAGTCCGGATCAAAGGTATGGCTTGAAATCTATACCTATCCGATTTTCAACGAACAGGGGGCTGTATCTCATGTCATCGAATATACAAGGGACATTTCCGAACGCAAACAGATAGAACAGGCCCTGCTGGAAAGCAGGGACCGGTATGCGCTTGCCGCCAGGGGCGCCAATGACGGATTATGGGACTGGAATCTGAAGACCAATTCGATTTATTACTCCCCCCGCTGGAAATCCATGCTGGGCTTCGGGGAGGACGAGATCACGGACAGCCCCGAGGAATGGTTCAGCAGGATTCATCCCGATGACCGCAAACGTGTGGAGAAGGATATCAGGGACCACATAAACGGTCTCACCCTTCAGTTTGAAAGCGAACACCGCATGCTGCACAAGGACGGCACATACCGCTGGATGCTCAGCCGCGGCGTTGCGGTTGGTGATACATCAATGAAGGCCTGCCGCATGGCCGGTTCGCAGACCGACATTACGGCACGCAAGAAGACAGAGGAACAGTTGCATTACGACGCATTCCACGATTCCCTCACAGGACTGCCGAACCGTGCATTGTTTATGGACCGGCTTGAGCATGCGGTTGACCGCGAAAAGCGGAACAGGGACTACCTCTTTGCGGTTCTTTTTATAGACATGGACCGTTTCAAGGTCCTCAATGACAGCCTCGGGCATACAGCCGGTGACAAGCTTCTGGTCGCCGTCAGCCAGAGGCTTGCGGAGAGCCTCCGTCCCGGAGATACCGTGGCGCGTTTCGGAGGGGACGAGTTTGCGGTCCTGCTTGAAGACCTGAAGGACAGGGAGGAGGCACTGCTGATAGCCGACCGGATACAGGAAAAGCTGTCACAGCCGTTTGACCTGGACGGACAGGAGGTGTTCAGCTCCGCAAGCATAGGCGTAACCTTCAATGCAA
>JAADFS010000016.1 GCA_013152795.1 Deferribacteres bacterium | reverse complement strand
TGCCGGGGATTGTTAAAATTTTCTACTATGCAGAAGGTTCCAATGACCCCGGAGGGGTACCGTAAACTGAAAGAGGAGCTTGAAAGGCTGCTGAAGGTGGACCGCCCCCAGAATATCAGGGCGATTGCCGAGGCCAGGGAGCACGGCGACCTGTCTGAAAATGCGGAGTATCATGCCGCAAAGGAAAGACAGTCGTTCATTGAGGGGCGCATCCAGGAGCTCAAGAGCAAGCTTGCGCTCGCCGAGGTGATCGATCCCTCAAAGATCTCGCAGAACAGGGTGGCATTCGGCGCAAAGGTGAAAATCTTTGATGTCGACACGGACGAGGAGAAGGTTTTTACCCTGGTGGGCCAGGATGAAGCAGACGTCAAGACCGGCAAGATATCCATCAGCTCACCTGTCGGAAGGTCGCTTATCGGCAAAGAGATCGGCGATACGGTTATCATAAAGGCGCCTGCCAGGACAATGGAGTACGAAATCTTAGAGATAAGCTTTGAGTAGATTATTTGAGGCATCCGTAAAAGAAAACAGGCGTCTTACAGCAGAACACTATCTCTTAACCTTCCATCCGTTAAAGAAAATCCGAAGGCCCGGGCCGGGCAATTTTTTCATGGTCTCTGCGGGCAACGGCCTTGACCCCCTGCTGAAAAGGCCGTTCAGCATCCACCGGCGCACCGGGAGCGACATCCGGATTCTCTACAGGGTCACGGGCAGGGGGACGGCTATCCTGAGCCGCAAAAGACCGGGGGACATACTGGAGATAATCGGCCCCCTCGGCAACAGCTTTCCCGTCAGGAGATCACGGAAAAACACCATACTCGTGGCCGGCGGAGTGGGTATCGCGCCGGTCTTCGCCCTTGCCGAAAGCCTGGCCGCCTCTGTGAAAAAGCCTGTTCTCTTCTACGGCGCAAAAACCGGAAGCGATCTGTTATGTATCGAGGAGCTCAAGTCAATCGGCATTGAACCGCATGTCTGCACTGACAGCGGAGACACGGGGTGGAAAGGCCCTGTCACCGGCATGCTGAGAGAGTTCCTGGATAAAAACCCCTCTGTCTCAGAGGATTGCTGCATTTATGCCTGCGGGCCGGAGCACATGCTCAGGTCACTGTCCGCGCTTGCAGGGGAATACGGATTAAGGGGGTATGCGGCCCTTGAACAGAATATGGCCTGCGGAATCGGCGCGTGTCTCGGATGTATCGTCAATACAACCGGCGGCTATAAACGCGTGTGCAAGGACGGGCCTGTGTTTCCCCTCGATGAGATAATCTGGTAGAAAGTGTAAATTACTGTACGATGAAACTTTCGGTCAATCTGGGAAAACTGAAACTCGGAAACCCCGTAATCGCGGCTTCGGGCACATTCGGCTACGGGGAGGAGTATTCAGAATTTATGGATATCGGCAGGCTCGGGGCCGTTACCGTAAAGGGGCTTTCGCTGCGGCCCAGGGAGGGCAATCCGCCGCCGCGCATTGTGGAGACACCCGCTGGCATGCTGAACGCAGTGGGGCTTCAGAACATAGGCATAGACAGCTTTATAAAGGACAAACTACCTTTCCTGAGGCGGTTCAAAACCCGTGTAATAGTCAACTTCTTCGGGGATTCCATATCAGAGTATGCAGAGGCGGCCGCGAGATTAAGCTCGGCAGAGGGCGTACACGCGCTTGAAATGAACATATCATGCCCGAACAAGCAGGCCGGCTGGAGCATCTTCGGCACGGACCCGAAGGTCACCTTCAGGGTGGTCAGCGCGGTCCGCAAGGCGACCGGCATGCCCCTTATCGTGAAGCTCTCGCCCAATGTGACCGACATAGCCATGATGGCGAAGGCCGCAGAGGACGCAGGGGCGGATGCCCTGTCCCTGATCAATACACTCACGGCAATGGCCATTGACATAAACACACAGAGGCCGAAACTTGCAAACATCACCGGCGGGCTGTCGGGCCCGGCCATCAGGCCGGTCGCCGTCAGGATGGTCTGGGAGTGTTATAAGAAAGTGAAGATACCGCTTATCGGCATGGGCGGTATAATGTCGGCCGGCGATGCCATTGAATTCATGCTCGCAGGCGCAACCGCCGTTGCCGTGGGAACAGCAAACTTCGTCAACCCGGGGGCCGCGCTGGAGATCCTGGAAGGGATCAGATCATTCATGTCCGCAAGGGGCATCAGGTCGCCCGGGGAATTAACCGGAGCAGTGAAATGTTAGAGAAACCTTTCATAACCCTGACAACGGACTTTGGGCTGAGGGACCCGTTTGCGGGCCTGTTAAAGGGCGTTATCCTCGGGATAAATCCAAGGGCGAGGATAATAGACATTACCCACAATATACAGCGCCACAATATCTTTGAGGCCTCGCAGGTCATAGGCATGAGCTACAGGTACTTTCCCTCAGGCACAATCCATGTCGTGGTTGTCGACCCCGGAGTCGGCGGGCACAGGAGGCCGCTGCTGGTCACCACGGGACACCATTTCTTCATAGGACCGGACAACGGCGTATTCTCCTCGGTCTATGAAGCGGCAGCGCCTGACTATACGGTACTCCATTTGACCTCTTCGCACTATTTTCTCCCGATGAAGGGCTCGACATTCCACGGGCGTGACATATTCGCGCCTGTTGCGGCATGGCTGTCAAGGGGGATAGATTACCACAAGTTCGGCGACCCGATTGAGGATTACAGTAAAATCCCGCTGCCGCGCGTTACATTGACGGATAAGAACACCCTGAAAGGCACTATCATCTCAATTGACAATTTCGGCAATGCCATATCCAACATCACCGGCGATGACCTGGCGAAACTGTCCCCTGAGGCCCCGCCGGGCAAATTCAGGATAACCTTCAATAACAGGGAGGTTCCCTTTGCGGACTACTATGCGCAGGCACAGGGCGCGGGGCTGTCGGCGGTCATGAACAGCTTCGGGTATCTGGAGCTTTTCGTCTACGAAGACAGCGCCGCTGAAAAATTCGGCATAAAGACAGGGGACAGTGTGGTTTTATCCCTCAAAAAAAGGCCCAGGGGGCAGGATGCAGGGGGCAGGGGTTGAAGAGCGGCGACGGTGTCGCCTATCTTTCAAACAGCTCGGGCATGTTCTTCCTTGCCAGCGAGAGGCGCTGGTCGAACTCGAGGTCGGCCCTGCCGAGATATTTTGAGACAAGCCTTGACAGCGTGGACCTCCAGTTTCCAAGTATTGTCCTGATTATCCAGTCGGGCCTGTAATTCAGGGACCTGACCGTGACAAACAGAAAGACGGCAGGCTCAACCGCCCTCTTTACGATGAAAAACAGCACGTTCACCAGGGACACATGCATTGGTCTCCTTGTTTTTGCGGGCTTGTTCAGGTAGGCCGCCAGCGCCCGGGGGATGCAGGGGGTGATTGCGAGCAGTCTGTTGAAATATGTGTCTTCAATATTCAGGAGATACCTGTAGAGGTATGCGTCCGGCGTGACTATCTCATCCTTGATCGCCTTTTCAGCCAGCGGGGTGCCCGGGAAAAAGGTAAGATGCGCGAGCGAGACGATATAGGGCTTTTTCAGCGTTGAGACCGCACTTATCGTATCCATGGTGTCCTGCTCGGTCTCATACGGATTATCCACGATCATCTCGTAAAACGGCGCGGCCCCGGTCTCCGCGATTATATCCGCGGCCTTCTTAACCGATTCAAAGCGGATTTTCCGGTCATAAATATCGAAATTCACGCGGTCGCTCCCGCTCTGTATGCCCATGACTATCCAGCAGAGCCCGGCCTCCCTGAGCATCAGCATTTTCTCCCTGTCCATCATTGTGGGTATCACCCTTGCGATAAACGGCAGCCCCACATGTCTCTTGTACTCCCTGCAGAACTCCCTTATCCACTGCCTGCTGTGCGTGAAGAAACAGTCGTCCTGGAAATTTATATAAAGGACGAACGGGTTTTTTACGACCTGCCGTATCTCCGCCATTACATTTTCAACGGACCTCTCCCTGATCTTCCTGCCGTAGACTGCAAGGAATGCCGAATTGCCGCAGTATGAGCACTTAAACGGGCAGCCCCTCGTGGTTATCATCATATGGCATGTCCCGCCGTAAAGCGCATACATGCGGAACACCCCTTCGTTTTCAGAGAAGTTGTAAATCCTGCTGTTATGAAAGCCGTAGAAATAATCCGGCAGATACTCCTGCAGGGGCAGTGTGTCGAGATCATTCTCAGGCAGGGCGGGAGGTTGCCTTATTATCTCCCCGTTGTGGTTCGTCCATATGCCCGGGATTTCGGGCGGGACATCCCTTCCCCTGTCCCCCAGGTGCTCCAGCAGGGAGACGACCGCGTGCTCCCCTTCACCGGTGCATACATAATCGGAATACCTTATGCATTCCTCAGGTTTGATAATCGTATGCACGCCCCCCCAGATTATGGGTATGTCAAACCTGTTTTTCAGCAGGCGCGCGAGGTTCTTTGCAGGGTAAAACTCGATCGACATCAGGCTGATGCCGATCAGGTCGGGGCTGTACTCAGCGATAAAGCCCTCTATCGCAGGACTGAGCTCGGGCTCCAGGTAGCCCGGAAGAAACAGAATCCGGACATCGTGCCCTTTGTCTTTTGCATTGGCTGCAATATATTTCAGCCCGGTCACATAGGCATTGGACTGCAGCGAAACAAGAAGCAATTTCATCTGATAATATTATAAACCCCGCGGTCGTATAAAAACATAAGAGGATAAACTTAGCATAACATATAATCTCTTTCTTAATCACACCGTTAAAATCCAACCGTTCAGTGGAGCGCATCCCGATTATAAATATCGCCTTTTTTTACACAAATCAAAGTCGGATTTCTTTACGTTTTCTGGAAAACATTACATTCTTTCACGTGGTTTATCTTATAGAATCTTTAACTTATAAGGACTTGTATAATGGCACTTTTTTTGCTTAGTGCCCACTCAATAAGGAGAAAGATGTTTTCTCTATTGTCTATCTTTCTTCCAAAAAACGTGGTCTGCTGCTGAAAAGCCGGACATTTTCACTTGAGACGTGTAATTGCATGAGGGGGGCATTAATTATGTATAAGCGGTACAGACTTCCTGTTTTATTCCTACTGGTTTTGGCGATGTCCATGATATTAAACATCCCAATGGCTGCAGGTGCCGTCGACGATGGCCTGATAGCCTACTACCCGTTTGACGGTAATGCCCTTGATGCCAGCGGAAATGGCAACGACGGGACGGAATACGGCGGCCTGAAATACAAACAGGGAATAAAAGGAGAATCAGCAAGCCTTGACGGTATCGATGATTATATTCGCGTGCCGTCAGACCTCTCGCTCAATCCGGTTGACCAGCTTTCTATTTCTTTTTG
The DNA here is from genome assembly GCA_013152795.1 of Deferribacteres bacterium. GTDB lineage: Bacteria > Nitrospirota > Thermodesulfovibrionia > UBA6902 > UBA6902 > JAADFS01. The sequence goes on along the minus strand of JAADFS010000016.1, from coordinate 4,346 downwards.
GGTCAAGGTTGAGGGATTTACCAATGTCTGGTCTCCGATTATACATAAAGGTGGTCCAATTTCAGGAGGGTCTGCAAACAGAGAATATACCGTCTGGCTGCAGGATACGTCTTCGTTTTTACTTTCATCCGCTGGTGATAACTCGTCGCAATATTATAACTATGCATGCTGCGCAGTGTCCGGTTATTGGACGCATTACGCGGGCATCATAGACAGACAAAACCACAGCATGAAAATCTATGTGAATGGGGTGTTAAAACTTGACGCCAATGATCCATACTCGACCTTTAATAACAACAGCGACGATTTGCTAATCGGCTGGACTGAGGAAGTGTATTCCGGCTTTTCACCATTCAAGGGTCGGATTGATGAGCTGCGCATCTACCACCGGGCTCTTACGGAGGATGAAGTCAAGGAGCTTTATGAAGAATTTCCGACTCCTCCTGTCATTGATCTCTGGCAGCAATTTCCAGATAACCAAGGAGATAATGGTTTTTATGCTTATGGATATGCTGCTGCTACTAATACATATTGGCTTCTTGAGGATGCCGGTAGTTATATTTTTTATCGGCCTCAGGAATATAACTGGGGAAATCCTAAAGTGTATAGGAAGGGTGGACCTTGGATTAGCCTTAACCCTTCAGGAAACTACAGTAATTCTGGCTATCCTGAGGACGCTGTTCTTGCGTATGTAGTACCACAAACAGCATACTACCAACTCAATGGTGCCTTTTGGGACGCTCCTGGATCCTGGAATGGGATAGACGTTTATATCAAGAAAGATAATATCATCCTATGGTCATCTCATCTAAATTCTAACGTATATAAGTATTTTAATCTTGCTCAAACATTGTTTAATGCTGGCGATATTATCTATTTTGGAGTAAATGCCCACAACTATGGTTGGTTTAGTGAAGCTAATGACTGGGGAAAACTTCTGGGACAGATGGTTATAGAGCCATATTATACTGATCAACTTGGCAATACAATTAAAACACAGGCAGATTATAGTTTTATTCTTGAAGAAACAGCTCAGGGAGAATTCTCGATTCAATTGACGAATCAAAGTGACGATACTCAGTCAGTGACGCTGGAGGTCATCAATCCCCACCCGGAGCTTACCGTTTCAACGACACAGCAAAACCCTGTCACGCTGGCGCGCGGGGATGTTCAGGACATCCCTATTTTTATAAACACCGGCTCCATGCCTGTCGGGGTATACGACGACCTGCTTCTGAAATTGACGGCTGAAAACGGTGAAACGCTTTATTCAAATATCAAGGTCACTGTAGTGGAGAAGGACGCCGCCGAACTGCCTGATCTGAGTATTGATTCTCAGGATATAGACCTTTACGACTACACACTCAGCGAATCCGCCACCCTTAAGGCGGTCATCCACAACAAGGGACAGAGCCCGGCTTCAAACGTTCAGGTTCAATTCTATGAATTCGGCAGCCTGCTGGGGGAAATCGTCCTTGACGATGTACCGGCGGAAGGTATCGGAACAGCCTCGATCACCGCACCCATCACCACGTCAGGAGAACACCTGATCCGGGTTGTGGTCGATTCTTCAAATACCATTAACGAACTGGACGAAAACAATAACGAAGCCAGCCAGATGATCAGGATGGGTTCACCTGCGCCTGTTCCGGGCAGCATTCTGATCACAGGAAGCCTGCCGTCAAAGGTCTATACGAATGAGCTTTTCACCATATCCGGCCGGGCTGTTTATGACGTGTATGTTAATGGCGTCAGGTATACCAATTATGTGGTGAAAGGCGGCTCCGTTCAGATCACGATCAAAGATGATGCCGGCAATGAATGGGTCTACGGAGGCATTCATACCAATACAAAGGGGAACTTTGCCAGGACCGTCCAGGCACCGGCGGCCACCGGCACATATCAGATTTCCATGACGGTGACAGATGAGACACTGTCGGGGAAACGGGACCTGCTGTTTTCCGTGAGAGAGCGTCCGTTGCAGCCGCCGCAGCCGCCCCCTCCACCGCCCCGCTACGGTGGCCACGGCAGTTGGACTTATGTGCCTGCAAGCCCGGCATCCCCCGGCCCCGGCAAATGGAACTGGGTCTGGACAAAGCCGCCTGTCAATGCTCCGGTTTCGCAGAGCGATCTGCGGGTCTTTTCCGAAAACATTCATTTCTCCAGGTTCAACCCTGAAGCCGGTGAGGAGATTACCATTTTTGCGGAAATCAGGTACTGGGCAACCAGCACAGACCTTGTTGCTCTGAATGTGCCTGTAAATTTTTATGTTACATATCCGGGAACTCCAAAGATGAAAATCGGAGAAACCGTGATTGATCGTCTTTCTGTGGGGGCGCCTGACTTCGGCTCACGCTATGTCTATGCCACCTGGAAGAACCGTGACAAAGGTCTATATATTGTTGAAGTGCAGATTGATCCAAGCTACCAGGAGGAGAACAACCTGAATAATGCCGCAACAAGAGCCATTATAGTCGGCCGATTGCAGAGTCAACAGGGCGCGATCTCCGGGCAGGTAACCGATCCATGGGGCGGTGTCGCCAATATCGTGATCGAACTGTATGATTCAGGCGGCACAACCCTCCTGCAAAACAGGTTGACGGATGACACGGGCAACTACCTCTTTGAAAATCTTCCGGTGGACGATTATCAGGTACATATAGTCAAACCTGAAGATTACCGGGTGGATGCCAAAACAAAGGCCGCCACGGTCACCGATGGGGGTGTAACTGAAGTTGATTTTCTCCTGAGCAGGCAGGAACCGCCGGTTGCCGATGCCGGAGGCCCCTACAGCGGCAGCGTTGGAGAGCCTGTTATGCTGGATGCAGGCAACTCCCATGATCCGGATGGTCAAATTGTTACCTACCGGTGGGATTGCGACAACGATGGCATCTATGAACTGACAACATCTTCTCCGGCACTGGAGCATACGTGGAATTATGAATATGACGGGGTCATAAACCTGATGGTTACGGATAACGACGGCCTCTCTGCAACAGACACCGCTACAGTGGAGATTAAGGTTTCAGCGCAGGAACTCTGCGGCGACCTGGATAATGACGGCGATGTTGACGGCGATGACAGAAACATTCTCAGGCTTTCGCTCAATACACGCGCAGGAGATGCCGGTTTCATTCCGGAGGCGGATTATGACGGGGACGGTCTGATCTCTTACAACGACTACCGTGAGTGGTACGTCTGCTATAACGCGTTTATTGCACCCTGAAAAGCGGTTGTACATTCATCGCAGGCGTTTATACTGGTTCGTTTTTACGTAAAGCATAAATAAGCGGAGGGTATATCATGTTTAAAAGTTTCTTCAGGATTTTTATTGCTTCACTTCTATTCGTGGGCCTAAGCGCTTTACCCGCCAGGGCGCTCCCGACGGTAAGCCTGAATTTGATGGACACTGATATTTATGTCGGTGAAAGTTTCGATGTGCAGGTCTTACTGGACGGCGACAACATTAACCTGGAGCTGCTCGCTTTCGGTTTTGATGTGAAAACCACAGGCAGTGTATTTACATATGATGGCTACAAGATTGAAACGGGATTTGACGATGACAGCTCCTGGGTGCCTCCCGGTGTCGCTGGTTCCGCTTTTCCCGGTATTACATATGACGATGTGCTGCTGGCTACATTGAGTTTCACGGCAACGGATGTAGGAACAGGTTATTTACAGGCTTTAGGCTCGACAGACAATTTATTTTACGGCCTCGCCTATGAAATAGTCCCGGGCGTCACCGGATGGTATGATATCAACGCTTCACTTGATGTTACGGTCAATTCAGGAGTCGTTGCTCCTGTGCCGGAACCTTCCACAATCATCTTGACAGGCATAGGTCTTATCGGCTTTGTCGGCTTTAGAAGAAAATTTAAAAAGGCGTCCTGATGTTTCAGGACGCCTTCAGAGAAATATTATTAATGCTTCTTGAAAGGGAATCTATTTATCTTTCTTCTCTTCCTTCTTAGCCTTTTTCTTGTCCTTCTTTTCTTCCTTCTCCCCCTTCAACAGGTCATAATCGACAAATTCCAGAACCGCCATGGACGCATTGTCGCCGACACGGTTCCGTGTCTTCAGTATCCTGAGATAACCGCTCTCCCTTGTAATCTTCGGCGCTATTTCATTAAACAGCTTTGTTATCACCCTGTTGTCGGGGATGCGCGACAGTGCACGCCTCCTTGAGCTTAAATCACCTTTCCTTCCGAGAGTGATTACACGTTCCGCCAGCCTCCTCGCCTCTTTTGCCTTCGCCACCGTCGTCTCTATCTTGAGATGTTCAAACAGTGATATTACAAGCCCGCGTAACAGGGCCTTTCTCTGGTTTGTGTTCCTGTGGAATCTCC
>JAADFS010000015.1 GCA_013152795.1 Deferribacteres bacterium | reverse complement strand
CAACTTACATCCCTGGAGAGAATTCATGTTCTTACGAGGGTGAGAGCAATGTGTATGCGGTTTATTATGAGACAGGCACGGCTTACAGTGAGTATGTTTTCAAACAGCAGGAAGACCTGAGCACAGGACAGTTCAGTGTTATTGCAAGAGTCAAAAAGCTCGGTACCGGGGTGCCCTCTTCCATAGGGGGGCATATTACCGAGGGTGGCACTGCAAAGGGATTTTCGCAGCAGTCAACAGGCAGTATACTTGAGAACGAGAACATTCTTCCGATTTCCCTGCAGAGCAAGATTCTCGGCTGCCAGGATGAGGCGATCGAATAAACTCTGTTCCCTCCCCCTTGACGGGGGAGGGACTGGCCGGCTTAATAGCGGGTGATAAGAAATTCAATATCTGTTATCCTGTTAAAATGATGGATTATTTTATTCCCGCTGTCAGCGAACAGGAGATCAGGCAGCAGAGGCGGAAGGCCCGGGAACTCCGGAGAACCCAGTGGTGGAAACGGAAATGCTCGGAGGGCAGGTGTTACTACTGCGGGCGCACGGTCCCGCCCGGGGAACTGACCATGGACCATATTGTGCCCCTGATACGGGGAGGAAAATCAACAAAGAACAACATTGTCCCTGCCTGCAAGGAATGCAACACCAAAAAGAAGCACGCCATTCCCATGGAATGGGATGAGTACCTCAGGCATGTGAAAAAAGACCACATCCTGTAGGCAACCGCGCTGTTATGCATCCCTGATCCCATGCCTCATATACCGGTGCAAGCGTATCCCATGAAAAACGTCCGGTCAGCTCTTCAGCCAGTACCGGCGGGAGCCGCCTGTGCCCTGACAGCTCCTGCATCAGCCGGCATGCGAAGTCCTCATCATCGTAGAGGAACTCTTCGGGAAACAGCTCGGGATAGGAAAGCCGCCGCGGCAGCAGGGGCCTGCACCCGGCCCGCACGGCCTCAATCACTGATATCCCGAAAAATTCGTGACCCGCGGTTGAGACCGCAATATCGCAGCGCTTCAGCCATGAGGCGTACTCCCGCCGTGATTTGACATAGCCGAAATGAAGTATCCTCTCCCTCAGCCTCAGCCTCTCCCTTGCCTCATCGAATACGGCAGGATACGCCCTGAAGGATTCCCCGAGCACCACGAGCCTGAAATCAACGCCCCTGCGCTCCAGGTCGAACAGGGTAGTGAAAAACAGGTCGGGATTTTTGTCATGCTCCCATCTGTGATTCCACAGTATTACCGGCGCATCTTCGCTGCGCGAGTCCCCTGCCGCATCTATGGCGGAGAAATCAATACCGGGCGGAATCACCCTTGACCTGGCGCGGATTGCATTTCCGGGGTCATCCAGCTTCAGGTCATAAGACTTTTTCAGCAGATCGTCGATTCCCTGCAGGAAGGATTCGAGGTTGTACCTGGAATTGAATGCCACTGAATCAGAGGCAAGGGCAGTGGTCATGTTCGTTAGGGAGAAGTGGAAATCCCGCTCGTCTTCAGCATTTACGGGATAGGCGAACTGGTTCTCTCGTGGAAATACGTAAGGAGCGGCACGCCCTTCACCCATGCCGGGGCCAGCCCCCGGAACGCGGCGACATCAACGAATGTGGAGCACAGGATACGGTCAAACCTTTGTCCTGTTTCATGCAGTTTCTGCGCATAGAACGGAGCGGCGAGCCTCATGCGCCACTTCCACTTCCGCGCAGGGAATGTCATGAAATGCAATTCAAACGGCAGGCGCCGCAGGCCCGTGAGAAACGCCCTGTGAGAGCCGCCGTAATAGGGCTCAAGCACAAGCACCCGGAGGTCTTCTCTCACCGGTGGTTTTTTCATAACCGCATTATAACATTTCCGGTTTCCGCCTCCGGCGCTTATTGCCTTTATATCACCGGAGCGTTTAATATAGACGGTCCCGCAGCGCTGGATATCAACCCCTGCCGGCGGGGTAATGTTTAATGCCATGGACATATACAGGGAAATATCAAGACTGAACCCCAGACAGAAAGAGGCGGTCATGCATACCGACGGGCCTCTCCTTGTACTTGCCGGTGCAGGTTCAGGCAAGACAAGGGTCATAACCACAAGGGCGGCGTACCTCATACATACCGGGGTACCGGCAGGCTCGGTCCTGGCGGTCACCTTCACCAACAAGGCTGCGAGGGAGATGAGAGACAGGGTAAGGTCAATGCTTAAGGGCTCAAAGGGGACGCCGGTTGTCTCCACATTTCATTCCCTTTGCCTGCGGATACTCAGAAGGGATATAGAGCCCCTCGGGTACAGAAAGGATTTCACCATCTATGACACCTCAGACCAGATTGCCCTTATCAGGAACATCATGTCGGATATTAAATTTCATGATAGAAGCTTCAGGGCCGAATCCATCCTCGAGCGGATCAGCATGACAAAAAACAGGTTCAGCGCGCCCCGCGCCGTCATCCCCGATGACCCGGCGGAGGAGGCATTCCCGCTGATTTACCCCCGCTACGGCGAGGCTCTGAAGTCCATGAATGCGCTTGACTTCGATGACCTCCTGCTGCTTACGCTTAAACTCTTCAGGGAGCATCCCGCTGTCTGCGAAAAGTACAGGGAGAAGTTCAGGTACATAATGGTGGATGAGTATCAGGATACAAACCGCATACAGTACGAGTTTCTCAGGCTGCTTGCCGGTGAGAGGGGGAACATCTGCGTGGTGGGCGACGACGACCAGTCCATATACGGCTGGAGGGGCGCCGATATCGGCAACATTCTCGGTTTCGAGCAAGACTTCCCCGGCACGGTGACGGTCAGGCTCGAACAGAACTACCGCTCCTTGGGCCATATACTGGAGGCTGCCAACGGCGTGATAAGGAACAACATGAGGCGCATGGAAAAATCACTCTGGACGGAGAGGGGCATGGGCCCTAAGGTCAATATCTACAGAGCCCTTGACACCGAAGAGGAGGCGGAATGGGTTGCAGAGAGGATAGCGATGATTTGTGCCGTAAGGAATATACGGCCTGAGGATATTGCCGTTATATACAGGGCGAATACCTTCTCGAGGCCGTTTGAAGAGGCCCTGAGGAGGCAGAGGATTCCCTATTCAGTGGTCGGAGGAACAAGTTACTTCGACCGCAAAGAGGTCAGGGACATAACCGCCTGGCTCAGGATAATATCAAACCCCTCCGACGACATGAGCCTCCTGAGGGCGGCCGGCGCCCCCAGGAGCGGCCTCGGTCCCTCGGCCCTCCGCATACTCTCCGAATTTGCGCGCCTAAATTCAGTAAGCCTGCTCGATGCCTTCGGCAGTGCAGGCGGCATTGACGGGCTCAGCCGCAGGGCGGCGGCCTCAGCCGAGGCCGTTTTTGGCATTGTCAGCCGTTACAGGGACATGTTCAGAAAAGGCGGTAAAATGGGCGACACCCTCAGTGCCCTGCTGAAAGACATCAGGTACAGGGAGTATCTGGACCGCATCTACAAGACCCCTGAGGCGGCTCAGAGGAGAATGGAAAACCTCGACGAATTGATCGCCTCCATAGACCATTACGAGTCCGTGGAGAGGTCGCCGTCACTGCAGGGCTTTCTTGAGACAATGGCCCTTACCGACCTGATTGAGGAAAGGGAAGAGAAGAGCGGCCGGGGCGTGACCCTGGTATCCTTCCATTCCTCAAAGGGTCTGGAATTTCCCGTGGTTTTCATAGCGGGCGTGGAGGAGGAGATCATCCCGCACAGGAAATCGCTGGACAGCGTTTCATCCGTTGAGGAGGAAAGGCGGCTCTTCTATGTAGGGATAACAAGGGCCATGAAGGAACTTTTTATTACATATACGGAACACAGATTAAGGTACGGCAAGAGGGTGCCGTCAGTCGCATCGAGGTTCCTTGAGGAAATACCCGGAGAGGTTTCGACAAGGCTCGACAGGTTCGAGGAGCTTGCCCCTGAAGAAGAGGAGGCATATGTGAAGAATCTGTACGAAAACTTCATGGCCAGGTTCGAGGATTGAAATAATGGTTTGACTTTTCGGAATGGAAAATGGCATCATTAAGGCGAAGTCTTAGGAGTTTTTGTAACACCCAGTGCCACAAAGACCTTATGCTTTGTGGCATTTTTTATTAATGGCTGAATCACACGCGTAATTCAGTGTATCACGCAAGGAGGTATTTAACATGTCAAACGGAACTGTAAAATGGTTCAATGAATCCAAAGGGTTTGGTTTCATAACCCAGGATGACGGCGGCCCGGATGTCTTTGCACACTATTCCGAGATCAAGGGCGAAGGTTTCAAGAATCTGACTGAAGGCGACGCCGTGAGCTTTGATATCGTGGAAGGGGAAAAGGGTCCGAAGGCGACAAATATTATAAAACTGTAGACAACAGAGGCAGTCCCTGTCTCAGGGGCTGCCTCTTTATGCAACATCATACCACAACTGTACCCCGCACCCTCTGTTGAAATTCCAAAATCCCATCGCCTTATGGTCGTTGAACTCGCAACCCGGAACTCTCCTGCCGCCTTTATACAACATTAAAGGGAATTGTCATATTTATTCCTGTATGTTAAACTTTCCGCAAAACAGGCTGAAAACACAGCACTCACGCCATTCATCGCTGAACTGCAAAAACTGAATCCGGATTCCCGGAGTTTCAGTGCAACAGGTAGGACAGGTATGGATAAACTCAAAAACCTCTCTAAAAACATTCTGCTGGTTATCTCAAGCATCACCCTTATGTTTATCATCGCGGAAACCGGGAAACGCGCCTATGACAAGATAGTCCACGGTTTTGACTTTTTTGGCAAAGTCTACAGGAATGATCCCTCATCAATGTTTATATACACGGACAGGGGCCGGCGGAACAGGCCGTTTGCAACCAACACCTTTATACATCCCCAAAGGCGGAAAGTAGTCCATGTGAAGATAAATTCACTCGGATTCCGGTATGACGAGCTCTCCCCCGAAAAGAAAAACGAGTTCAGGATTCTTATCCTGGGTGACTCCATAACCCAGGGAATGCGTTTCAACAGGGATGAGGTATACGTGGGCCAACTGGAAAAACTGCTGAACACTGGAAATGACACGGGAATAAAATTCCAGGTCATCAATGCGGGGGTAGGAGACATCGGCCTGGCTGAAGAGGTTGAAATCCTGCGGGAAAACGGCATAAAGGCCCAACCTGATTTAGTGGGGATCGGATTTTATCTTAATGACAGCCGGGCTCCGTGGGGGGTTTTTGTTGAAAAGGGCTATAACTACTTTATCCTGAAACACAGCCGATTCATACGCTGGCTGTACCGCCGCATTTTCGTGGAGAGGTATGTCCGCCTCATAGGAAAATCCAGGGTCGCCTGGGTGGAAACATTCAATGAGCGGAAGTGGGTCAATGACAGGGAGACGTTTTATAGAATGATAGAAGAGGCTGAATCAGACTGGGGCGCCGCCTGGCGGGACAGTTCCTGGAAGTTCATCGAAAAGAAGCTGGATGAGGCATTGAAACTGGCCGAGGAACATAATTTCAGGATTTTCCTGTTTTCCTTCCCGGTGAGCGTGCAGGTCGAAGCTGAATTTTTCGATAATAAACCACAACGGATTCTTAAGAAAATCTGCGAGGAAAGGAATATTCCTTTCCTGGACCTCCTTCCCGTCATGCGTGAGAACAGAGAGAAGAATCTGTTTTATGACCAGTGCCATCCAACATTTACAGGCAACACAATCATAGCTGAAGCCCTGTACAAGTTCCTGAAAAACAGCCGACTGCTCGACCTTGCAATGGCAGAGCAGTATCACCAGCAGGCAAAATAGGCTGCCGGAATCAAGTGTTAGGAGGGTTGCGCGGCTTGCGGGTTGCGGGGTCAACGGCTATAAGGCGATGGGATATTGGAATTTAACAGAAGAGAGTGCAATTGTCAGGGCCGGCCGATCCTGTGGCCGTTGCAGAAGAAATGAATCCCCGTGTCACTCAGTGCAAGGGAGATTTCTTCGCCCGGCTTTCTCTCAAAATCAGGTGAGGCCTTTGCAATGACCCGTGTCCCATCAACCCTTACATAGACAAGTGTTTCAGCGCCGAGATGTTCAACGAGCTCCACCCGGCCCTTGACCGGACCATCGCCCGGTGTAAGGGACTCCGGCCTGATCCCCATTGTAACCTCGCGGCCTGCATACTGTTGCAGTTCCTCTCTTGACCCGGTATCGATCAGAAGCTCACCGGAGCTGAAAAAGATCCTACCCCCCTCCATAATTATACGCCCCCTCAGGAGATTTATCGGCGGGCTTCCGATAAATGTAGCGACAAAGAGATTTGACGGTTTTTCGTATATCTGCCGGGGGGTGCCGGTCTGCTGTATTTCGCCCCGGTCCAGCAGGATGATCTTTTCTCCAAGGGTCATGGCCTCTACCTGGTCATGGGTGACGTATACCATAGTGGCCCCCAGTTTCTGATGTAGCTTTGCAAGCTCCACCCTCATGCTGCCCCGCAGCTTGGCGTCGAGATTGGAAAGAGGCTCGTCAAACAGGAAAAGCTCCGGGTTTCTCACAATCGCCCTCCCGATGGCGACCCTCTGCCTCTGGCCCCCTGACAGCTCCTTCGGCTTTCTGTGCAGCAACTCCTCTATGCCCAGAAGTCCCGCTGCCTCCCGGACTTTCCTGTCAGTCTCCTCCCGCGGTCTTTTCTTTATCTTCAGGGGGAATGCCATATTTTCATACACACTCAGATGTGGATAAAGGGCATAGCTCTGAAAGACCATCGCAATGTCCCTCTCACCTGGTGTAAGGCCGCTTACCTCCCTGTCTCCTATGAAGATTTCGCCTTCATCCTGATGCTCCAGCCCTGCGATCAGCCTGAGCACCGTGGTCTTTCCGCATCCGGACGGCCCGAGGAGTATGCAGAATTCCCCCTCCCGCACGTCAAAGGAGATGTTGTTTATAACCGCGTTGCCGCCGAATGATTTTTTAAGATTTCTTATTTTAAGGCCTGCCATCTCAACCTCAACTGTCGATTCCCCGGCAGTCTCTGCTGCCCGTTTTATGCAACATTATGTTTAAAGGTCTATTTAACGGCCCCTGCCGAAAGCCCTCTTACAATCCTTTTCTGAAACAAGAAGACCAGCAGCACGAGGGGCACGGTGGCCACTGTCGAGGCAGCGGCAATCTCACCCCACGGGAGGGTATACTGTCCCTGAAACAGGGCTATTCCCACAGGCAGTGTCTGAAACTTCTGCTGCGTCATGATCAGCAGGGCGAAGAAAAACTCATTCCATGCATAAATAAACACGAGGATCGCCGCCGTAAAGACCCCCGGCGCGGCAAGGGGAATCATGATCCTGAAAAGCGTCTGCACATGGCTGCATCCGTCGATCCTCGCCGCATCCTCCAGCTCATCGGGAAGCTCCGTGAAAAAGACCGCCAGTATCCATACGCCGAGCGGAAGCGTAAGGGTTACATAGGGCAGGACAAGGCCCTGGTAAGTGTTGAGCCATCCCAGGGCATGCAGTATCCTCCACACAGGCCCTGCTATGGATATCTGCGGGAACATGGACACCAGGAGGAGGCTCCCCATAATCAGTCCCTTGTATCTGAGTCTCAGGCGTGCCAGCGCGTACCCTGCAAACACGGAGATTAAAATGGTGAAAAATGTGGTAAGCCCCGCCACTATCACGCTGTTTCTGACAAAGTGCAGGAGATTATATTCCGTTATTGCGGACCGGTATGAATGAAGGGTGCCCGAAGGGAGGAGCACCGGCGGTATCGCCGTGACCTCTATGGGGGTTTTCAGTGAAGTGTTCAGGAACCACGCAAACGGCAGCAGGCTCATGAAGACCACGACAAATGTTGTTGCATAAAACAGAAATCTGTTCATAATCTGTAACACTCCGCCTCAGGCGTTTTTTGCTTTCAGCATTCCCTTCCCCATCACCCTGATGTAAATCACGGATATTATCAGGGCCATCAGAAAGACCACCACTGAAATCGTGGAGCCGTATCCCATGAGCCCCTCCGTAAACATCTTCTTATACCCGTAGAACTGAAGCACATTGGTGGAATCAGCCGGGCCGCCCTGTGTCATGACAAACACAAGGTCGAACACCCTGAAGGCGTCCATTGTCCTGAAAAGGAGGGCGATGAGAATGGCCGGTTTGACAAGGGGAAGCGTTATCCTCCTGAACCGCTGCCACGCGCCGGCGCCGTCTATCTCAGCCGCTTCATAAAGCTCATCGGGGATGACCTGCAGCCCGGCGAGGATCAGCAGTGCGGCAAAAGACGAGGTCTTCCACACATCGGCTGCCACTATCGCTGAAAATGCATACACGGGATCCGCAAGCCATGCATTGTAACTGGATGTATCAGAACCGTACAGGATGTAATTCAGCAGGCCGTACTGGTCATTGAATATGAATCTCCACATCTGTGACGAGACCACTGTGGGGATGGCCCACGGCACGAGTATAGCGGCCCTTACCATGCCCCTTCCCCTGAAATGCCTGTTTATGACAAGGGCGATAACGAGGCCGAACAGTATCTCAAGGAAGGTTGATATGAACACGAACATCAGCGTGTTTATCAGGGAATGCAGTGCGATCCTGTCATGCAGCAGTGCCCTGTAATTTTCAAGCCCGGTAAAAGGCTGCCCGAGGGACGGGATGCCAAGAATTATCCTGTGCAGGCTGAGGTAAAATGAGTAAATGATCGGATAAAATGCAAAAGTGACAACAAACAGAAAGCACGGAGCTATCAGGGCCAGGGCGAAAATCCGCTCTTTTGCACGTGAGGACGGTTTCATTTAAGCATGCAGTCCCCGGGCACTATTTTGCAAGCGAAAGGAGCCTGTCTATCTCCTGCGAGGCCGATAGGGCCTCCTTTTCTATATCCGAGGAGGGATCGGATATTGCCTTGCTGAAGTAACGCTGCAGCACATTGGATACCGCAGGATAAAGAGGGGTCCTCGGCCGCGGGTATGCGGTCAGGAAGACATCCTTCATCCCCGAGAAGTGCGGATAGGCCTTGAGGATTTCCGCATCGCCGTACAGCTTCTTTCTGGTCGGGGCGCGCCCTGCCTTCAGCGCCAGGAGCTTCTGTATCCTTTCGCTTGTCAGGAACTTCACGAAGGTCCAGGCAGCCTCCTTGTTTTTCGAATAACTGCTTATGCCGGCCTGCCACCCTCCCAGGGTGGAATAGCTCCTGCCTCCCGGAAAATGCGGAAGCCTTGCAATCCCCACCTTGCCTGCTATGGTGGAGCGCTTCGGGTTGTTTGACACCTCCCAGGCATAGGGCCAGTTTCTGTGAAAGACCGCCTTGCCCTGGATAAACAGGTCCAGGGATTCGGGCTCCTGGTATGTCAGGACCCCTGCAGGGGCGATCTTCCCGATAATGTTGTCCCTGACAAACCTGACCGCCTCGACCGCGGGCTTCTCTGCAATCCCGGACTTGCCGGTTTTCGGGTTGATGATGTTTCCTCCATTGCTCAGGATATACTCCATCATGTCGCACACGAGCCCCTCGTACTGTTTGAACTGTCCCGAGAATCCGTAGATTTCCACGCCTTTTCCGGCCTCTCCGGCGGTTATCTTTTCCGCCTGTTCCACCATCTCCTGCCATGTCCGGGGAGGTTTGAAACCGTACTTTTCGAGCAGATCCCTGCGGTAGTAGAGAATGCCGCTGTCAATGAAAAGGGGGACGCCGTAGATCTTGCCGTTGTATGAATTCGCCAGTATCGCACCCTCCAGAAACTCTTTCCGTTCAGAGGGGGCGAACATCTCGTCAAGGGGCGCGGCCCAGCCTGCCGCCGCAAACTCCGGGGGCCAGATCACATCCATTAAGAACACGTCCACGTCCTCACTGCGGTTTTTGAGCTTCTGCGTCAGGAGGTCATGGAATGCGGTTGACGAATGGGGCCCTGTCTCCCTTACCAGTTCAATATCAGGATGCTCGGCCCTGAAGATGCTGTAAATCTCCTCCCATGCCTCGGGTATATTCGGCTTCCAAGTGACAAAATGAAGAGTGGTCTTCCCCTCCTCGGCCTTCTTTGTGCACCCTGCGGGGACGAGCAGCAACAATACGAAAATACCCATGAATATTCCCTGAATGACCCTGTGTCTTACGGCTTGCCTGTTCATAAGATATCCCCCGACTGATCTTAAGAGGTTGTTCATGGCATCCTCCTCTTACAGACATTGTTGTTTTTTTTGATAATCGCAATTAGTATAATCTGCGTTATACTAACAGTCAACCTTAATGTTGTATAAACAGGCAGGAGAGCCGCCGTAAAACCTTTATAAAGCGATGGGATATTGGAAATACGTCTCTGTTGCAGGAAATATTGATTGAATAACTCTCCCGGCCCCTCTTAACCTAAGAGGGGAGATATTTACTCCTCCCCTTAGGTTAAGGGGAGGTTGGGAGGGGTTACTTTGAATATGCCGTGCGGAATATTTCCTTTCGGAAAATGAAAAAGGCATTGCTGATTTCAATAACCGGTGTTTTCAGTGTTGTTTTTGTTTTATGGTTGTTTTTGACCTTTCAGGGCGTTCCGGGTCACAGGGAATTCAAAAATGCATTGATGAAAAAACTAGTGAGGATTGAACCCCTGCCCGATGTTTTTTGGAAACCACCTTCAAACTCGGATAATGTCATCTATGTATTGGGCGGAGGACAAAACAGTCTGAGGAACAGATTTGAAACCGCCGCTGACCTGTACCGTCGCGGATTATCGAAGAAAATATTATTCCTGGACAGGCCCGGCATAACGCAGTATAATGCCTTGCTCAGCAGGAACCTGACAAATAATGAATGGGCAATAAAGAGGCTGGTCGCCCTTGGTGTCAAAAAGGAAGATGCTGAACCCGTGTCATTAAGAAAAGGTTTTTTCGGGACATTCACTGAGGCAAAAGGTATTCCTGATATTGTTTTTAAAAGGGGGTATAAACGTTTAATACTGGTGACTTCTTCATATCATACCATGAGAGTCTGGAAGAGTTTTTCTGAATTTGCAAGAGAGAGGAATATTGATTTATATATTTATATGTCCAGCGAACCGGTTGATCTGCGTGAACTTCTACTCGAATATTTTAAACTTCTTGTTTATACCAACTTTCTTTTGTAGCTGCGCGGATCCAGGGTATGGGCTGTACCACATTGATTACCTGCCCACTGTGATTTTCTCATTGGCCCTTGCGAGGTTTTGCGTGATCAGGGCAAGCAGGCGCCGTCCCGTCTCCGGCTCCCTGTCAAACAGGTTGTC
>JAADFS010000014.1 GCA_013152795.1 Deferribacteres bacterium | reverse complement strand
AGAACCCGCAACCCGGAACTCTCCTGCCCGTTTATGCAACATTAAGCTTGAGCATCACTTCCCTCAGCATTGACATGGCCGTATTTATAAACCCCGCATTGGCCGTACTGCCGCGGTAATCCGCACCCGCCATGAAACAATGATCCGTATAAAAAATTATTATTTCAAAAAGCGTAACTGCAAGGAAAACATCCCTGTCAAAAAACATTGAATTCTCAAAGCACGATTGATACTGCATGATATATGAAAAATAGCCCCTGTCACTGTCAGACAGCAGTCTTAATACCATCCTGTAATCCCTGGAAAACTCAAGCACCTCGCTGTAGAGTATAAAGTAATATAAATCCCATAACGGCACCCTGTGTTTTGCAACCTCCCAGTCAAAGACAAAAAGACCTGAATTACCGATATATATATTCCAGGGGATAAAATCTCCGTGTGAAAAACCAAGCGTCACTTCCGTGTTTTGAAGTCTGCGTGCAAGGGTTTCCAGGGTCTTTTCCAGGAGATTAACAAACTCCGTGTCATCCTCCGGAATCTTTCCTTTTATTTCTCCAAGAGACTGTTGCAGATCATCCAGCAGCACTTTGCCGTCTACATTCTCAGCGGTCTCTCTCAGTAATTCCGTAAGCGCCGCCACATGCAGGGGGGTAAGCCTCTTGCTGAGCCTCGTATATCCCTCAGGTGACGGTGTCTGCATTACTATAATATCTTCCGTGCCCTCCAGCCGCTCAGATGAAACAACAGCAGGAAATTTCAACGTTGAAAAACTCAGCCTTGAGAGGTAGTTCAGGGCCCTGACCTCATTATCTATCCTCTCCCTGACCTGAACGGTATGCCCGACCCTTGCATATGCAATAATATTCCTGTCTTTATCCAGAACCGAAACCGTAAATTTCTGGTAGAAACTGCAAACGCCCGTATATAAAACACAGTAAATATCTTTTGTGCCCAGTTTTTTCGAGACAAAATCCTTGAGGATTCCGGTGGCCGGAAGCACTTGGCCCTTTCTTCCGGCAATAATCACCCTCGAAGGGAATATCAACTGGGGGTAGCCTGCCAGGGCCGAAAGCTGCAGCATTCTGAACGTCAACAGAGACCTGAACCTGCCTGTCTTTATAATATTCCAATTTTTTTTCAGGATATTCATTTCAGTGGGAAAGAACCATCTCGGATTGTCGAACCCGGGAATAACCGCATAGGAAGCGATATATCTCAGATTGTTTCTTCTCAGGAGCTTTTTCAGCAGCAGCAGCGGGATTCTTGTGGAAACAAGAATTATTACCGTATCGGCCCTGTTTGAATCCAGAATCTCTTCAAGGACCCCAGGAGACGTTATGGCACCGGTTACATCTTCAACCGGCACAACTGCAGTGCCGTATGACTTTCCGGCGTTGAAGCGGCTGAAGCTTTCCTTCAGGCCGCTGTCCATAACCAGTACAGAGCTTCCCGGTTCTGAAAAGTAAAGAACACCGAAGATTCTATTATCGATAAATTCCCTCATCCCCCGCCCGTTTCATGCAACCCATTAAGGTTTACCTTACAGTGGCATAAAATACCGCCGGCGGGGCAGGGGAGCCTGCCGGAAAAGCTTTATCTGCGATTCCTTCAGGGGTAGCAGCTCAGCCCCCTCCCCCTAACCCCCTCCCGCCAAGGGAGGGGGGGACTTGTTTCTTTCTGCACCCTGACAACTGCACCCTGCACCCTATTCTGTTAAAATCCCATCGCTTTATAAAGGTTTTCCGGCAGACTCCTCTGCCGCGTTTATGCAACGTTACGGTTAAGGTTTATTCAGCCTTTGCGCCATATAATCGACACATATCCTGATTATCCTGTCCCTCACCTCATTAACCGGAGCAGATGTATCGATCTTGTGGGCGCGTGGAACGGTCAGCAACAATTTTTTGTATTCCAGCGACTGCTGAACAATCTCATCAACGGAAAATTCATCCTTTCTCTGCCTCAGTACCTCCGGCTCGGCATAAAGGTAAAACGTCAAATCAGGTTTTGTTATGAATCTCTTGAAAAAATCCATAACATTATACGGAACGGCAAGCCTGAACCTCCGCGGATAAATAATGTGGTCATAGTAGTATCTGTCTGCACACACCACCCCGCCGCGCGACCATGCGGACTGAAATTTTACACGTCCGATTACAAAATCAATGAAGTAATATATAAATTTCATGTATGAGAAGACGGTGTTGCGCGGCGGAATCTTTCTGGGGTCAACCTCACCCCCGGCATCCCCCGCGAATTTTCCGTAAAATGGAATCAGCCTTTTAATATCAGGGAAAAGGTAAGGACGCCAGTAAAATTTCCTGAATTTCCCGGGCAGGAAACCACGGGTGAAAAATCCGTTCAGACTGTTGATCACTGTTGTCTTGCCGGCGCCGTCATGGCCGATAAATGCTATAAATAATCCCGAAGGTCTGAACAGCCGTTGCAGGCTTGTCCGTATAAAATCATAAAAGTATCCCAGGCGTTTGATATTGAGATGGCGGAAACTCCTCTTTAACAGTCTTAACCTGCACGATGCGGCACTCCTCTCCACGGCCTTCCAGTCCCTCTCACTTATTCTGTCCAGCAGGTACGCCGCGGTGCCGCCGCCCAATGCATCCGAGACAATATCACGAAACCCTCTGTCGCCGTGCAATGCATGAATTTTCTCCCTGTATTTCTCCTTGACTTTTCCATGATGTATCAGGGGATACAGGAAATGCATGGCCGCATCCGTTACAGGGCCGGCCACATAAAAATTTTTATACCTCTGCCTGTCCTCCCTTATTCTGTCGGCCGTTACAATGGGGATAAAAGGCAGCCATACACATTCGTTCAGTATGTCTATTCTTATAAACTCCACCCCACCGCCGTCCGCATACCTGCAGAAAATATTGTTGGAACCATTTGCGGTTTTATTATGCAGGTATGGTATGAATCCGTTGTCAGCGGCGGTCTCAAACAGGATTTTTTCAAACATCTCCGTGTCTTCGGTCCAGATGTCCACGTCATGGGTGGTATAATCCGGCAGTTCATCGTAATTACCGCAGACACAGTAGACCACTTCCCGCTCATCCAGCTTTCTGAACAGGGGATTAAGCAGGTGACTCAGGCTGCTTTTATGTTTTGGTATTTTCTTATGAGTATATGTCTGAACCATGTGACTTTCATGCACAAGGTGGGAAATCAACCCAGATAGCCCAAGTTCTTCAGGGCCCTCTTCATGGATTCTTCATCTTCTTCAGAGAGTTCCTCAGCAGCAGAACCCGGCCCCCTTCCACGGCGGACGTATTCCGGAGGATTGACCCTGAATGAGTCTGTGAAGGCCTCTTCGATTATCTTCCCGTCAATATCATCAGGTATCGGTAAATTCATATCATAAAGAATCGTGGGCAAAACATCCACTATATCCGCCGGTTTAATCTCCACTCCCTTCCTGACATTGCGGCCGCAAAAGATGAAGATTCCGTCCCGGCTGTGGATACCGCTGAAATATCCTGTTATATCCTCCGGCACCGGAGTAATAACAGCACCTTCCTGCTCCTGGCCTCCTGCATAATCCGGATAAAATCTGATTATAATGTCGGGGGTCTTTTCGACAAAATCACCTTTATAAATCTCCTCTCTTTTATATGCCTCTGCGACCACAGGTTCTCCTGTTTCGGGGTCCTTCACGTCAAGCAGTTTTCTGATTATCTCTTCCCTGAGCCTTTCGTATTCCTCCCCTTTGCCTACGATTCCTTTTTCCTGGCGGTCCCGCAGGTTTATCACGATTCCCTCCACATTTGCATACATCTTGAAACGAAACGCCCTCGTTTTATCCCAGTCTATCAGGTTGCTTCCGGAATATTGTCTCGAAGCCCATCTCTGTATAAAATGGGGCATCCTGCTTATCTTCTCCCTTATAAGCATCCTCAGTTTTACATTCTTCTGATTGATATAATTAAGGAACACATTGAGAAGATCCGGGAAAATGCCGCGTTTCCTCACCCTACTGTTCAGATAAATATATCCTTCCCTGAGAAGCCACGCGCTTATGTTGAAACGCCGCCGTGGATGCCTCATAAATCCGTGGTCGGATATGATAACCAGTGATGTATCATCATCCATCAGGGCTGAAATCTCACCCAGGGCCCTGTCGATTTCCACGTAAATTTCCTCAATAACCAGAGAATCGGGATGGTCACGTTCTTCAAAGAACCTCCAGAAATAATGCTGTGCAAAGTCGGTGCTGCTGAAGACCACGGAATAGACATCGCCCCTGCCGTCTCTCATGTGATCTGTAATTATCCCTGCTTCCCTTTTCACCAGTTCTTTACATTCCCTGGTAAACTCACCCGGGGTGCGGCGGCTGACGGCATTAAAACTGCTGATGGACGACATGTCCAGGAGTTTTCCTATCTTCTCACCCCACTCAGGTGGATATGTTTTCGGCCTGTCCTGATCAGGGCATGGGAACCCCGGCACCATCCTGCCGTTAATCTTCCACGGCGGATAAGTCATCGGCACTGCAACAACCGTCATCTCGTATCCGGCCTCGCCGAGATAATCCCATATCGTCTGGCCCTGAAAACGTGAGGAATGCAGGGTGGATATGCTTTCATTCACTGCATCCTTTGTGGTCGGGACAAAGGCAGGTGTATAATCCACCGGATTATATTCACGAAAATCAAAATATCCGTGTTTACCCGGATTCTTCCCTGTCATGAAAGAAACCCATGCAGCGGCGGTAATCGGCGGATATGTGGATTTAAGGATTCCCCTTACCCCTGATTTGATGATCCTTTCCAGGTTAGGCAGCCTGCCCTTTTCTATTAAAGGGTCTATGGCGCTGAACGTCCCGCCGTCAAGACCGATGATTATCAGTTTTCTCCCTGGTGTTTTTCCCATTACCTTACAGTTGCATAAAATACCGCCGGCGGGGCGGAGGATTATATATCCGCTTCCCGCCGGGCGTGTCCGTTGCCCGTGCGCTTCCTTTCCTCGATAATATTTGCTGCAACCACGAGTCCTGCAAAGACCGACAGAAAATACTGGAAGGTCAACTTCCATATTGCATGGGTTCCCATGCCGATTATTACGTAAGACACGAGAAAGGCGATAAAAATCTGCGCGAGATTCCTGAAATAACTCTCTCTGGTTTTCCTGAGCAGGCTGAAAGACTCGCGGAAGAGCCTAAGGATGTAAAGCATATAAAAAGACACGCCCATAATCCCGGTACTCATCAGGAGAACGAGATAATTATTGTGCTCAATGGCGCGCCTGCCTGTACGGGTGGCACCCAGAATATCACGGATGTCAAAGCCGTTTCCCAGGAGTTTTTCTATAAATGTGCTCTCGTTGATGAAATAACGGAGGTTTTTCTGCCATATGAGAATCCTCTGGCTCAGCAGATGGGGGTCGAGCTCGAAGAAGCCCTTGTTACTGGTCAGAATTATGAATATATCCTTCAGCCTGTCCTGTACCGTGGGGTCGAGGACAAACATTAATGTAACAAACCCTATGATGGCATATGTAACCACAAAATATCTCTTCAGAATCGTCCATGTAAGTATCAGGAAAAATACGCCGATCCATACGTTCCTGGTATAATTTATATATATCGTATAAAAATACGCGGCAAAGAAGATAAGCCAGAGGAACTTCCGCGGTCTCTTTTCCGTAAGAGAATAAAAAAACAGGCAAAAAGGCAGTGCTCCCATAAGATAGTAAGAAAAAAGATTCATCTCTCCGCCAAATTTGGAATAGCGGACATAACCGGCTCCCAAATAGTATGCCCCCGTTATAAAGTTATAAAGGAACGCCCCGTACGGGGGGATAAGGGATAAAAGGACACTCCAGGAAATCAGCCTTATCCTTTTTTTATACACGTCCTCCCCAGCGCTGAGGACCACGAGAACCGTAAGGTTAAGAACAACAAATCCTGTAAACAGGCGGAACCAGAATCCCGCGCCGTAAACAAGACCCTTGTGGGTAAAAAACACTGCCGGGATGCAGAGCAGCAGAAAGGCACCGTATATCCTGTTCACACGGAGGTTGAAGACATTGTATTGACAAACGGCAAAATAACTCACAAAAAGCAGGGAGATCAGGCCGCCTACCATTATGGGAAGACTGACGCTTCCGACTCCCACGTCGCTGTATGCATCAACAAGACTTCTGGTAACCACTATGAAATAAAAGGCATATTCCAGCTTTACAAAAAAAAGTACCACAAAGGCGGCCAATGCAAACAGGGCGGCCGTCCTGAACTGGTACCGCATAGCCATGTCCACAAAATAATACGAGATAAGCGCAACGAAGAAGACCTTCAGAAGTCTTCCGTTTATAACTTTTTCCATAAGCATAATCTATTTTATCATTTACCTTAAGATTGCATCATTAAAAGCCTGCTGAAAAGACATGACACCTTATATTCACGCATCAAATCATCCGCTCATCAAGGCACCGAAAGTCTTTTTGTTCAAAATTCCCGTATAAAATGCCAGGACGGCATAGACTGAAAGACCTATCATCGCATTAACAACCCGCGGGAAAGGCAAAATTATAAAAAGTGCAACCATGACCGCGCCCATCAGAAAAACCTTGGCAAAGGATAAAAGAAACCCCGAGTGGTAAACCTTTCTCCTGAATAATTCGCTCATTAATATAAGAATGAATATCTCTCCTCCTGTCAAGGCCGCCGCCGCACCATAACCGCCGTATCCGGGTATCAGAACCGTGCTCAAGACAATGACGACAGCGGCACCTCCGCCCGTGGCAAACATGTTGAAACGGTGAAACCCCGCACTGATAAGGGAAGTGCCTATACTGCGTCTTATAATCAATAAAAAAACAAGCCAGATAAGGATATTGAAAATCCCTGCGCTGTCGATATAAGGTTCCCCGAACAGAAGCACGACTATATCCCTGCTGAACACAGTGGCGATAATACAAACCGGCATTGCAATCCCGATAATCAATCTTTCAAATTCCCTGTGGAGTTTCCTGAATTTCTCCATGTCCGTAACGTACAGACTTGACAGAGTGGGATAAAGTGCAATAATAACAAGCACACCGCCGCTGATAATCATTGTCGCGAGCCTGTGAGGGGCGGAGAAGATTCCAAGCTCCTCGTCACTGCTCAGAAATCCCATAAAAAAAACCGGGATGAAGAGAGAGAGATTATTGAATATTCCGTTTATTGCAAAATAGAAAGATTCCCTGAGATGCCTCCCCCAGTCCCTGAATGATATTCTGAATACAAAGGGAATACCCTCTTTCCTCCACAAAATAAACAGGAAAGTCAAACTCCCGGCAAGCACGGAAACTGAATAGATGAAAGATGCCTCTACCGTATCCGACGGACCTTTTACCACCAGATATATGCCCCCGAGAAAACCTAAGGAGGCAGTGATCCTTCCCGCGAATATATACTGCATCTTCTCCATTCCGCGAAACACCCAGTCGGATGATACGGAATATGCAACGGCATAAAAGGCGCCTGCCAGCAGTATAAGCCTTTTTTCAGGCGGTGTATCAGTAAGATGCAGTACAATAAAAAAAGCAAGTAATAATATGACCGACAATACAAGCCGGAGGGAATTCAGTGTATTGTATAATTCGTTCGCCTGTTCCTTTCTTCGCGCAACCTCTCTTACTCCATAGCCTGTAACTCCGGCATCCGATACAACCCAGAAATAAATTCCGACCGCCAGTGACAGTGAAAAAAGTCCGAAACCGGCTTTCCCCAGTTCCCTGGCAAGATACACTGTCCCGAGAAAAATCAGGGATTTTGATGTTACTTCACTTAGAACAAGCCAGAATACGTTACTGAAAACACGCCTGGTGATGGACACTCTTTTACGAACCGTATACTGCTCCGCCCTTTCAGTCACACAACCAAATAGGCCGACATTAATAAAACGTTATTAATTGACATCTGAAGTCCTGTTATCCTTTCAATTCCCCGATCCTTAACAGTTGCACTAAACATCGCCTGCGGCGGGAAAGCCCGCCGGTTATTTATGCAATATTAAGGAAAACAATACCAAACCGGGAGCGGGGCAGAGTTATGCAAGTTTATATATTATTCCGGGAATAACATATGTGCGGTTATTTAAAACCGCCCCGATTATATTGGCATTCTTCTGCTCGAGAGGAGCGAGCGCCGTCTTGACCACCTGGCGGCGAACCTTGCCCTGGTTTATCACAAAGACCGTGCCATCAGTAATAAAAGAAAGCGGAACGGCATCGGTGAAATTTTTGAGATCGGCACAGTTCATAAAGATAAACTCATAGCTTTCCCTCGCCTTTTTGATAATATCGGCCATTGCGGAAGAGTTGAAAAATATAACAGGGTTCAGGTTGCTCTCTCCAGAGGGTAAGACATGAAGCCCGTGGCCCAGGTCCTGGACGGCGTCATCCATTGAGACTTTATTCTCGAGCACATCCGAAAGACCTGTATTGTTTGTAATATCAAAGAGTCGCGACAGAGAAGGGTACCTGAGGTCGGCATCGATAAGCAGTACCTTGTTGCCTCCCCTGTGGGCGAAATAAAGACCGAGGTTGGCGACAACAACAGGGTGGTCACCGGAGCACTCAGCGCTGGTTATCAAAAGAGATTGCAGGTTCCTGTCTTTCATCAGCAGATATATCTGGTCGGACAGTGTCTGGTATGAGCGTGCATAGTCAGAAGTAATGGGGTTGGTATCTTTAATCAAAAGCTCATCTCCGTATTTTTTCTTCGGAATGGAACCCAGTAACGGTATGTTGAGAAACTTTTCAATATCCTGCGGTGTCTTGAATGTCTGATCCAGATAATCGAATACAAATGCAACAAAGACACCGAAGAACACGCTCATAAAAAGAACGGCTATGTTGCTGATCAGGCCGCGTCCCCCTCCGGGCTCACCCGCCCGTGCCTGCTCGACTATCTTGATCGAACCCGGACCTATTGCTTCTATATCGGGGAGGGGTCTGCCGTCAAGGGTCTTGTAAAGTTCCCTGATATAATCCTTTAACTGTATTACGGTTGTATGTCTTTTGCCGTATTTCAACTGGAGGGCGGTAACCTGCTGTTCGAGGTCGAAAATAATAAGTGAACGGCTTACGGAATTGGCGATCAGTGCCGCAGCGGTGGGATCGACGTCCTTTACCTTTATCTCAAACATGTCGGTATCCAGTATGGGTGTTGCATCTATATTTCCTTTCAACCTGTCAACGGCCATTTTAAAGAGCATATTCTGCCTTTGTTCCGGGGTCATCTCTTCAAGTGCACGTTTGAGGTTTCCGACACTGCTCTCTATCAGCAATGCCTTGAGCGGAGAGGAATATTTCTTCTCATAATCAAGCGGCCGCTGATCCAGTCTGAGCGCCCTGACCACCCGCTCAAGCACCATATTGGATTTTATAAGAACACTGTGTGTATTAACGAGGGTCCTGATGCCTGTCTGCAATTGTTCGTAAAAATTAGTCTCCGCCGTGCCTTTGCCCACGATCATCATCTTGACCGTCGCCACAGCATAAGGAGTCGCTATCTGCATCCTTATGAAGACGGTAAGGAATACTACAGCCATTGTGGTGAGAACCAGTATTTTGTACCTGAACAGTATTCTCAGATAATCCCGCAAAGTTGTTTCTCTGCTCTTGTATGCCTCCACTTATTTTATCCTCCACTTAAAAAATTCCCGTTGAGACTATTATC
>JAADFS010000013.1 GCA_013152795.1 Deferribacteres bacterium | reverse complement strand
AAATATTAACCTTACCAGTGGCATAAAAATACCGCCAGCGGGGCAGAGGAGTCTGCCGGGAAAGCTTTATCTGCGATTCCTTCAGGGAATATTCCGCACGGCATATTGACGTCTTTTGCAACTTCTGTTCCGTTATTTCCTGCAACAGAAGACACACTTCCAATATCCTATCGCTTTATAAAGGTTTCCCGGCAGACTCCTCTGCCCGTTTATGCAACATTAAGCTTTATGCAATATCAGCCCGGATCCCGTGAGCCGTGATTCTCCAGATACCTGACTTTCTTCCCTGCCCTTCCGCTCATCCACAAAATACAGCAATATCCCCCCTGCTATAAAAAAAACCGCGATTGAGGATATGCCCGCACGGGATGCGATATTGCTGCTGTAGCCCATTGACCTGACGAGCAGGCCGATCCCTCCCATGACGGCAGGGCCCATGACAACGGCGAATTTGCCGAGCATGTTATAAAACCCGAAGTACTCGGCTGACTTGTCGGCAGGAATTATCCGGGCGTAAAAGGAGCGGCTCAGGGCCTGCACGCCGCCCTGGACAAGGCCTATTATCACAGCCAGCATGTAGAATTCACCCTTGTCCTGCATGAATGCGCCCCGTATTGATATAAACAGATAAACAATGATGGCTATGAAGATTGCCCGTTTCGTCCCGATCCTTTCGCCGAGATAACCGAAGCCTATGGCAGCCGGGAACCCGATGAACTGGGTGATCAGCAGCGCGCGGATCAGGTCATCGGATTTAAATCCGATGGAAATGCCGTAATCAACCGCCATGCGGACGATTGTATCCACACCGTCGATATACAGCCAGTAAGCTGCAAGGAACAGAAAAACCGTCTTCAGGTGGCGGACTTCACGGAAGGTATCCCTCAGTTGGGTAATCCCTGCCCTGACGGCCTTCAGAGCGGAGATTTTCACGCGGCCCTCCGGTTCCTTGACAAAAACAAAAACCGGTATCGAGAAAACCGCCCACCAGACGCCCACCGTGAGAAATGAAAACCGCACGGCCTCTGCAGCGTCTGCAAATCCGAAGACACCTGGACTGAGGGTCATCCAGACATTCAGTGCAAAGAGAAGTCCCCCGCCGAGATAACCGAGGGACAGTCCCAGTGAAGAGACAAAATCCAGCCTTTTCTCCGGTGCCACAATGGTGATAAGGGAGTCATAGAAGATATTTCCACCCGAGAATCCTATGGTTGCAAAGATATAAAGCACGATTGCAGGCAGCCACTGCCCCCTGGAGACCATGTACAACGAGAGGGTCATCACAACACCCGTGCAGGCAAAGAACATGAGGAACTTCTTTTTTGCTGTGCCCTTGTCGGCAATCGCGCCGAGAAAGGGGGCCAGTACAGCCACGCTAACCCCGGCTATGGAATTGGCCAGCCCCAGCCTGGCCGTGCTGACGGTTGTATCAACGCCGGAACTCCAGAACTGGTTAAAGAAAACGGGAAAGAAACCGGCCATAACCGTTGTGGCAAAGGCCGAGTTCGCCCAATCGTACAGCGCCCATCCAAAGACTGCCTTTCTGTTGCGGGATTGCAATGTCGGTTATCTGGAAAATATCTGCAGGCGGACAGGTCCCCCTGCCGCGTTTATAAAACGTTAACGCCAAAGCTTCAATCGCCTCATTATACCTTAACCTCTCAATATTTTTCATATACATCCCCTGTCTCCTCATCGCCGCCGTTACTTCCGGCGGGCCTTGCGCCGCCTGCCGCGTTTTCATGGGCAATGCGTGCATATGATGCCTTCTGTACCGGCCCTGGAAGGGGTTTTTGAGCTCTGTGCCCCTTTACAGCCCTGCCCCCACTGCCCTGTACCTTAAAGAACGCTATCGCGTTCCGGAGCTGCTCTGCCTGGGCGGCCAGTTCTTCTGCTGTTGAGGACATCTCCTCGGAAGCCCCTGCATTCATCTGGATCACCTGATCCAGTTGCTGGATGGCCGTGTTAATCTGCTCTGCTCCCGTGTTCTGCTCATTGCTTGAGGCGGTTATCTCCTGGACCAGTTCTGCCGTCCTCTGTATGTCGGGCACAAGTTTCTCAAGCACGCTGCCGGCCTTTTCAGCCACCTCCACACTGGATGCCGACAAATCACTTATTTCAGCCGCCGCAGCCTGGCTGCGCTCCGCAAGCTTGCGGACCTCGGCGGCCACTACTGCAAAGCCCTTGCCGTGCTCGCCCGCCCTTGCCGCCTCAATGGCCGCATTCAGGGCCAGCAGGTTTGTCTGCCTTGCTATCTCTTCAATAATTGATATCTTGCCGGCGATCTCCTTCATGGCCGCCACCGCCTCTGAAACCGCCTTGCCGCCCTCATCCGCGTCCGCGGATGCCTGGCCAGCTATTTTGTCGGTCTGTATGGCATTTTCTGCGTTCTGCCTGATGTTGGCGGCCATCTGCTCCATTGAGGAGGATGCCTCCTCAACCGAGGCGGCCTGCTCTGTCGCACCCTGGGATAACTGCTGGGCACCTGCGCTCATCTCCTGGCTTCCTGTTAAGACATTGTCCGCCGAAGCCACCACCTCACCAACGATCGTCCTTAACTTTTTCACCATGTTTTTCATGGCTGCAAGCAGCCGGCCGGTTTCATCCCTGCTCGTTACTTCTATATCCATAGTGAGGTCGCCGTCGGCAACCCTGTTGGTTATATCCACCGCGTTGATAAGCGGCCGGACTATCAGCCGGTTGGCTAAAAACATTGAAAGACCCATGACCGCGAAAGTTAACAGGAGGGCGGTAATCTGAACGGTCATGAGCAGATTGGACTTCTTCTCCGAAGCCTCCTTCAGCAGCACCACGGCTTTATTGGATTCCTTGAGAAGGGGGATATTCCCTTTCATAATCCCGCTGACGGCCTCCCGGAATCCGGGTGAATCAACAGTGGCATCCGGTTCCGTGACGGTTTCCATATGTTTTCTGAAAGCACCCCATAATTCCTCCACCTTCTGCAACTGCAGTCTTGCATCACCGGTGCTTTCCGGCAAGTTTGTATCTTTGCCGTCCGTGCCCAGTGTTACTCCGCCCTCTTTCAGCGCCTGCAGGCTCCTGTCATAGAGGGAGACCGTCTCCAGCAGACCCTTCCTTATTTCGCTGGTTTCAGAGTTGTTTTTCAGGGCGGAGACAAGGGCGAGGGCCTCCTTGGACATCTTCTGGGTCAGCATCCGCTGCCTGCCTGCAATATCTATCACCCTGGCGTCAGCCGACTGAGAAGAACCCACATATGTAGTGGCACCTACCACCAGCAGCATAAAGACCGCAAAGAGACCCACCATGGCAAATATTTTGAACTTGAGGGAAGTTGTGTCCATTTTTCAGCTCCTTTTCTTCTTCAGAGTTTGCATCGTTAAAGATAAAAGATAAATGTCTCCGGCACCATATGCCTGTTTCCCTTCTGAAAAACCTTCAGGGAAGGGGGGAGCCGGGGAGATGTTAACTGCTTTTTTAGGGGACAGCTTTTTAAGGGATGCAATGTTCTCCCCGGCTTTTTCTGTCTCATGTTTTTTTCTTGTCGAATTTCGGCAATCTTTTCAATAGAGGGGAGAATATGTTTTTTTTAGAAGGGGAATCCCTATCAAACATGGAGCTTTCCTCCATGCAGGGGATTTTCATATAAGTGTCCTGCACGGATGCATGAACACCTCTGCCTGCTTTTCCCCTAAATGCTCTTTTCGAGGAAGACCTTAAGTGGCCCGCTTCGTTGCGGGTGTCTCAGCTTCCTGAGGGCCTTTCCTTCAAGTTGCCGTATTCTTTCACGTGTCACATTGAAGTATCTGCCGACTTCTTCAAGGGTCTGTGAAGCGCCGTCCCCGATGCCGAAGCGCTTTTTAATAATCTCCGCTTCCTTTGTCGACAGAGAGCTGATTATCTTTCTGACATGCTTTTTCAATTCCTGCTGGATAACCGCGTCAAGCGGAATAAGGGATGCCTTGTCTTCTATGAAATCCTCAAGGTGGCTTTCCTCCTCGCTTCCCACAGGGGTCTTCAGTGATACAGGCTCCTTGCATATCTTCATGATCTTCCTGGTCTTCTCAATGGGCAGCGCCATCCTCTTTGCTATCTCCTCAACTTTCGGTTCCCTGCCGAGTTCCTGCATGAGTTCCTTGGAGACCTGCGTCAACCTGTTCATGGTTTCTATCATATGGACGGGAAGCCTGATGGTCCTTGCCTGGTCTGCAAGTGCGCGGGTTATGGCCTGTCTTATCCACCACGTGGCATATGTGCTGAATTTATAGCCCTTCTTGTAGTCGAACTTCTCCACAGCCCTCATCAGCCCGATATTGCCTTCCTGGATAAGGTCTGGCAGGCCTAACCCCCTGCCGATGTGCCTCCTTGCTATGCTGATCACCAGCCTCAGGTTCGCCTCGGTAAGTATTTTCTTTGCATCACTGATCTTCTTCTCGCTTTCATGAATAACGGCCAGTGCCTCTTTCACCTCATCGCCCTTAAGCCCCAGTTCCGCCTCCACGGCGGCCATCTCCCTCCTGAGACGCCTGTAGGCGGCACACAGTCCTTTTATTTCATCACGGTGAGTGCGTAAAG
Organism: Deferribacteres bacterium; assembly: GCA_013152795.1. Classification (GTDB taxonomy): domain Bacteria; phylum Nitrospirota; class Thermodesulfovibrionia; order UBA6902; family UBA6902; genus JAADFS01. The sequence continues at coordinate 20,696 of JAADFS010000013.1, read as the reverse complement.
CAGGGGCATTACCATATCTTCCACAGGGTTTTATCACGCTTTTACGGATATTGTCTATTTCACGGGCCATATTGCCGTGCGATGCCGCCAGTTTCTTGAAACGGCTTGACAATTCCTCCGTTATCTCTTCCCTGAGGTTGAGGCCGGCTATCCTGTCAACTATCCTGTCGGTGTTTCTGTGCAGTGCCTCCCTTGCCGCCTCCATGTCTTTCCGGCCCGGTTTCCCCTCATTCAGTTTTCTAAGATAAGCCTCCCTGCTGTGCAGCAGGGCCCTTAACGACCTGACGCTTTTCAGAAGTTTTTCCACGCCGGCCTTTCTTTCCGCAGCATCGGTGTCGTCCGGCGGATCAACCGGTTTTTCGGGTGAGCAGATATTGCTTATGGAGAGTTTCTCTTCCTTTAACAGGGCCGGAAAGTTCAATATGTGTCTGATTGCAAAAGGGGCAGTAAAGATGATCCTTGATATTTTGTTCCTCCCCTCTTCCAGGGACTTTGCAATCTCTATTTCGCCCTGCTTTGTGAGCATGGACAGGGATTTTATCTCCCGGATATACATCCTCATGGGGTCGTCTGAGGTATAGTTTATTTCTCCTGATTCGCCGTTTATATCCCTGAAAATCATGATCAGAAAACAACCCTTGATCTTGATATTGCAGGTTTAATTAATATTTTTACTTGCATGATGCTCATAAGCCCTCCTTTTTTTACAATTGCGGCGGCAGGCACGCTCTCCTGCCGTGTTTATGCCGCGTTAATGGAATCACTTTATGTTTTCCTTCATCAGCCATTTGACGGCATGCAGGAACAGATTCCTGGAGTCATCAAAGTGCATCTTCTTCTTTATATGGTCTATATATGTTTCAACCGTCTTGACGCTGAGATTCAACTGCTCGGCTATCTTCCGTGTCTTCAACCCCCGCCCTATAAGCTGAAACACCTCCAATTCCCGGTTGCTGAGACTCTCAACCGGGGAGCTGTAGACTTCCGATTTCCTGTGAACGAGTTTATGCAGGAGCCTTGAGCTCAGCCTGTCGCTGACGTAAATCTCCCCGCTCAGGATCTTCTTTAAAGCGGATATCACCTTCTCGGGCGGCTCGTGCTTCATAATGTAGCCTCTTGCCCCTGCCTTGAGGCAGCGCTCGGCATAGATGAATTCATCATGCATGGAAAGAACGAGAATGGATAAATCAGGATAGTAATTGGAGAGTTCCTCTATGAGCCTTATTCCACTGATATGCCCCAGGGAAATGTCGACTATCGCAATATCAGGCTGATGCTTTGCGATTGCCTTTAAGGCCTCCCTGATGTCCCCTGCATCTCCGCAAACCGTAAAGTCCGTTTCCTGGTTGATAAGCTGTGCAAGCCCCTGGCGCATTATCGGGTGGTCGTCAACAATAAATATCTTGTGCTTCAGTTTTTTACCGCTAACCCTGCAGCTATTCATTCTGAACCTTATTCAGGCAAGGGAGCTCAAATTTTCAAATCTCAAATCTAAACGGCTGTACTATTATCGTATTAATCAAAAATTCTTTGTAGCGGGGAAAAGCACGTTTTTTTTAGAAGTGAAAACCTTACCCGGCATAGGGATTTCCCCTATGCCGGGTAAGGTTTTTCATTTGAGGGAATATCAGCGGTTCATTGCTGTTTTTTTCTTCTCGAGCTTCCTGACGATGCGGTCTTTATCAGCCAGGATGCCCCTTGTACTGACAAGTGCATAAACCGTCCTGTTTTCAACTGCATACTGAATCCTGTACCATGCTCCGAAGCTTCTTACAAAAAGACCGAGGAAGACAAAAAGGCATGCAATGCCCACAACAAGAACACCGGGGTCCTTTCTGTAACTCAGATAAGAGCCCTCCTCATAATCCATGAACTCGAAATCAACCCCCATTGCATTAAGCCTTCCGCCGAGGCTGATCCGTCCCAGTTCGGTTTTTGCCGAAGGATTGTCTTCGGGGATATAATAGAGCGCGACAAAGGGATGTATCGTCTCCCTTGTGCCGTCTTTTCTGTAAAGGGTTCCTGTCTTAAGCCGGCCGAGCAGGAACCGGCCGGCTGTGCCCTCGACACGGAAGGGTGACATTGTCTTTACATCAATACGCCGGCCGTTTGCCGCAAGGGAGACCTTCTGTTCAAATCCCATCTGGTACAGTGTAAGCGGCCCTGTGCGGAAGGGTTTGTTCACCTGGAGCTTTGCATACAGAACCTTGCCGTCCGGCCTCTTAACCCTGAGGCTGGTAAGCCACATCTTGGGCATATATGAAAAACCCCTGTGCGACGGCTCTATCTTTCTTGCGCCTATTCCTATGGCCAGCCTCTCGAGCTTTCTCTTCGGGTAATCAATCCTAAGGGTCTGGTAATATTCCGTCCTGAACTCCTCGAGCGTAAGCACATACTCTTCTTCAGCATGGCCGCCGGAAACACTGATGCCGGCCTTCTCAAGCAGTTTATTCCATCTCGTGTCCCTGCTGTACAGGGAAATCGTCACGGGTTTCCCGGGATAGAGGAGCACATCACTCTCGAATGAAAATAATGCAGTGATGAAAAACCCCAGGATGGCAAGTATTATTCCCACATGGTAAAACCATGAAAGCCACCAGTACTGAATACCTTTCTCGTATATAACCACACCGGGATGAATGGTGTCACGGCTCCGGGCCTTAAATGAAAAACCTGCCTTTTCAAGACGCTTTTCAAAATCGGTTTTATCAAATATCAGTACACTGCGGTGGTTCTTTAACCTTTCAAAGTCGATCGGCTTCCTCCTCGTTCTCAGGAACATCCTGAACCTGTCATAGAGGCATACCGCAAGGTTTACAAGCAGGATAAAAGTGGTAAACAGGAACAGGGGCGACATGAAGATATTAAGAAGGTCCAGTGTCCTGACGACGGATACATACCTGCCGCCGGCCCTGATATAGTCCTCGATGTTTTCGCCCTGCGGAAAGATCGTGCCCGTCAAAAAGATGAGGCACATAAAGGCCAGTATCCAGACGGATGTTTTAAGGGATGAAAAAGTCCTATACAGCATAAGTATGCAGGCTCGGAATGCCGAAAAGCTTCACGAGCCAGTTAACCCCCAGAAATGTCATTATCATACAGACAAAGCCGATTATATTCAGCACCGATGAAGGGGTGTCCCTCCACCTGCCGATTGCCTTTGAATGCAGGTACATTGCGTAAACAGTCCACGTAATAAGCGACCAGGTCTCCTTCGGGTCCCAAGACCAGTACCTTCCCCATGCATCATTGGCCCATGCAGCGCCGGAAAAGATTGCAAATGTCAGAAAGGGAAAGCCGAAAAGCACGAGCCTGTGCGTCCAGCGCCGGAATTCCTCATCGATATAGCCGAAGATACCGGGCTCATCCGGCGGGGTCCGGAAACGCAGGTAACAGACTTCAACCGCAAAGCTGACCACAAAGACCGCGTAAGCCAGAAACGCCGTCAGGACGTGCGCTTCATACCACGGGCTCTGAAGCGCCGGGGGCAGCGGGGCTATTTCGGGATTTCTCGTAAACAGGCTGTACAGGCATGCAGCCGCGGCTATGCCCGCAATAATAAACCCGGGGATGTGCACATCATGCCACCGGCTCCGCGCGTACAGGTAAGTTGCATTGGCAAACCACGCAAACCAGGAAAGGGTTTCATACAGGTTCTGGAAAGGCGGCCTCATGCCCTCAAACGTCCTGAAGATAATAAGGCCCGTGTGAATAACGAGGGTTATTTGCAGGCCCCGCGTCAGGGCCCTGCCTGTTCCGGGGTGTGAGGATACGAGATATGCAATGCCGATAATAAACGATATACCGTACAGCAGGGCGACAAACCAGAAAAGCCTCAGCTCGATGCCCAGGAGGAACGCATCTCTCAGGAGTATTTCTTCCGCTGTCATTTTCTGAATTCTTTTCGCAGCGCCGTCTTTTCCTGGTCGGCCACTACAACAAGGATGAAATTTTCCGGATCAAGGTATTTCCTTGCAACCCGCAGGACATCTTCTTTTGTCACGCTGTTGATATATTCAGGATACCTGTCGATATAATCAACGCCGAGGCCGTAGTATTCCACTGCAACAAGGAATCCGGCTATGCGGTCGCTTGTTTCGATCCTCATGGGAAAACTTCCCGTAAGAAACGACGCTGCATCAGACAGCTCCATATCCGATACAGGATTATTTCTGATCCTGTTTATCTCTTTTAAGACCTCGCTGATTGCGGTATTGGCGGACTCGTTTTTTGTCTGAAGGACAACCTGGAAACTCCCGCCGTATCTGTCAGCGGCAAAGTAACTGTAAATATCATAGACAAGCCCTTTATCCTCCCTGATGTTCTGCATGAGCCTCGAGGCGAATCCGCCGCCGCCCAGAATGTAGTTCATCACAGACAACGCGTAATAATCCGGGTTGTCCCTCCTTACCCCGAGATGTCCGAGTATGACGGTGGCCTGCGCAAGGTCCTTGTCCACGGTTATGGTCTTCCTCTGCTTTACTGCATTAAGCGGCGGCAGCGGCGGCGGGGGAGTTTTTCCGCCTTTCCATCTGCCGAAATATTTATCTATCAGTCCCTTTGCCTCCTCCTCGGTTACATCTCCTACAACAGCCATGATGGAATTGCCGGGGACATAGTACCTTGAATGAAAATTCACAAGGTCCTCCCTTGTTATCCTGTCAATGGTCTCGGCAGTGCCTGTAACCAGCCTTCCGTAGGGATGCTCACCGAATACCGCCCTTCTGAAATTCTTTGAGGCGACAAACCGGGGATCCTCTTCACTTGCCTTCAGGCCCCCCTTGATACGCTCCTTTTTTTTGTTGATCTCATCTTCCGGGAATACCGGGTTGAGGATTATGTCTGAAAGCAGATCGAATCCGAGGTCTATGTCTTTCTTCAAGACGGAAAGACTGGCCGTAATATAATCATCCCCGCCGGAGGCGCCGACACTGCCTCCCACAAACTCAATCTCCTCGCTGATCTGACGGGCTGTCCTGCCCGCGGTGCCTTCCGTCAGAAGGGCCGCAACGAGATTTGCAAGCCCGGCCTTGTCCGCCGGCTCATTGAGACTTCCCGCATTAATGCCCACTGCCACCTTGACCACAGGCAGGTTGTGCCTCTGCACTATCATCAGGACAAGGCCGTTTTCAAGCACCTCCCTCTTCACATCAAGGGCGTACGATGAATAATTGAAGATTAATAACGTGAAACTCAGGATAAAGCTTAAGAGTGTGATCTTTTTGAGCCTTGAATTCTTCATTTCGATTTTTTCACCGGTACCAGTATCCCCACTGTCCTGTGGTCCTCCACGAGGTATTTCCTTGCGACCCTCCGGACATCCTCAGGCGTGACCTTCCTGATGCCCTCCAGATATTTGTCTTTTAACCTCCAGCCGCCTATCATCTCAAATTGCGCCAGTATCATGGCCTGGTAAAAGACCGAATCCTGGCTCATGATAAAATCCGCCTCAATCTGATTCTTGGCCTTCTGCACCTCTCTTTCAGAAGGCGGCTGGTCCTTTATCTTCTGCACCTCTTCGTATAATGCATTTTCAACATCTTCGATCTTCCTGCCGGGCAACGGCGTCCCGTAGAGATAAAACAGGTACGGATATTTCTGCAAAGCGCTGTACCCCGCGCCTGCTGAAAGCGCTATGCGCTGTTCATCTATGAGGCTTTTATATATCCTTGCGCTCTTTCCGCCTGACAGCACGCCTGCAAGCACCTCAAGGGCATAGCTGTCCTCATTCAGTATGTTCGGGGCCTTGTACGCACTGAGCACATAGGGCAGCTCAGCCTCTTTCTTTACAAATACCCTTTTTTCGCCTCTCTGCGGGGGTTCCACCACATCCAGTTTTTTAATCTCCCCGCCCTTCGGAATAGCACCGAACTCCTTTCTGATCTTCTTCAGTACAGAGGCAACGTCGATATCGCCTGCAACAACTATAAAGGCATTGTTGGGCACATAGCGCGACCTGTAGTATTTCCAGAGGTCGTCCCGCGTAATGGTCCTTAAATCCTCCATCCAGCCTATTACAGGCCATCTGTACGGGTGGCTCTTAAAGGCAGCGGCGACAACCTCTTCGAATACGAGGTTCTGGGGGTCGTCGTCATAGCGCATCCTGCGCTCTTCCATAACCACGTCCCTCTCCGAAAGGGTCTCCTTCGGATCCATAATCAGGTTTTGCATCCTGTCGGCCTCAAGCTCTATTGAAAGATACAGCCTGTCGGGTGCCAGTTTCTGGTAGTAATATACAAAGTCCTTGCTCGTGCCCGCATTGTCAATGCCACCGGCCCTTTTTATAATCCTCGAAAAGGTCTTGGGCCCGTGTTCGGGTGTGCCCTTGAACATCATGTGCTCAAGCAGGTGGCTCAGCCCTGTCTTCCCGACCTGCTCATTGATCGAGCCGGCGTCATACCATATCTGAAATACCGACAGAGGCGCACCGGGAACCTTAAGCGCAAAGACCTTCAGCCCGTTGGCAAGCGTTTCCTCGTGGATACCTGCATATTCATCGGCGGCAACAGTCAGGGCAGTGTGCGCACATGCTGAAACGACAAAAAGAAGCAGGAATATTACAGGGGCGATTTTCTTTGTCATGGCGCTTACATGTTAACAAAGATAAAAAATTAAGGTCAATGCCGGATTCTTTAATTTAACGGGAAAAAAACAGTCCAAAACTGATATACTAACCGGACGGTTAATACCCGCTGCTGATTTAATCTGCTTTTTAGCGTTATGGAAACTTTCAGAAAACATCTGTTTTTCATTACCGCGATAGGTTGTATCCTGCTGCTGGCGGGCATGAATGCGTGTACAAAAGAGACCGGAGGGAACTCATCCGACACCGCTGCTTCCGTTGAAAAAGATTCAGCGGCCAGCATCGCCGATTTGCTGGCGGCTATGAACATGTATTATTTCAGAGATGCCCGCCAGGCCCCTGATTTCGAGCTTCCATCGGTCACCGACGGCAAAATCAGCCTCAGCCGGTATCGCGGCAAGGTCGTCCTTCTCAGTTTCTGGACAACGTGGTGACCGTGGTGCAGGAAGGAGTTGCCTTCCCTGGAGAAACTGCACCGCGAGTTCAAGGATCAGCCTTTCGTCATCATAGGAATAGACATACAGGAGTCACGGGAAACCGTCCTCCGGTATATCCGCAGGAAAGGCATTTCATATATCAACCTCCTTGATGAAGACGGGCGGGTGAGCGCCCTGTATAACGTCCGCTCCACCCCGGTGAAATTCCTGCTTGATACCAGGGGGAACATGGTCGGGGCGGCGATCGGCTACAGGGACTGGGAGCAGGAGGAGTTCAGGGAGCTGATCAGGCTTTTGATGAAACAGTAAACAGGGCAGGCGGAGCCGCCTGCCCTGTATGCAGGAATCAAGCCTATATTCCGAATTCCCTGTCAATCGCGCGTTTAATCTCTTCAATCGATTTACCTTCTTTATAAAGCTGGGCGACCCTCAAGGCCTCCTTCTGGCAGAGGCCTCAGCCGGCGCCGTGTTTTTCAGTAAAGCAGCTCAGCAGGGTCTTATGATTAAAGGGCGGCTCATCACAGTAACAGTAGCAGAAGACCTCATTGAATATCTCCGGATATTTCTCTGCAGCGGCATATGCTGCCCGGACACGGCCTGCAAACATGGCCGGATCAAGCACGGGCCGCGTCTCCTTGCCCGGCAGGTTAAATGACCGTCCTGTCTTCTCTTCGCCCCCCGTAAAGGGCAGTCTGCCGGATATGGCCAGTACGGCTATCACCGCCAATACCACCGCCGCTGCTATCCACGGGACAGGGTTGCTCTTTTTTTCAGGTATCTTGTTCTTCTTGTTCCTGCCTTTCTTCCCCATTCAACACCTCCTAATTGATGATTTCTGGTAATGACCGATTATCTTTAACCTTCGGGGTTTATGCAACATTAAGGTTAACGGTTATCGTTAATGGCCAATTATTTTTAATACATTCAAAAAATGAAGAAAATATGAATAACGGCCTCCTCGTCAAAATACGACCTTGAAGCGCGCCCCTTGGCCGGGGACGCTCTCCACCTCCACCCTGCCGCCCATTACCTCGGTAAGTTCTTTTACTATGGCAAGCCCCAGTCCCTGGCCGCCTGAACCCTCCTCCTTGTAAAACCTGTTGAAAATCCTGGAGATATTGTCCTCTGATATGCCCTTGCCGGTATCCTCAACGGATATGTAGAACCCCCCGCTGCCCCTGCCATTTTTTTCCCCCCAGTTGATCGATATCCCTCCTGAAGCGGTGAACTTGCATGCATTGGCCAGTAAATTCTTCACGATAATGTGGAGCTTTTCAGGATAAGTTTTAATATTCATGGAAGGCCCCCTGGTCTTCAGGTAAAGTCCTTTTTCTTCGGCGATATTTCTCATCCCGCCGGCCACGGACTCGATGAACTCCTTCAGGTTGATCTCCTCAATCTCCCCCTTCCTGAAAAAACTCGCCTCCGCATTCGTGATGTCTTCTATGCCCTCCACGAGCATGATGATCCTCTGGATTTCAGAGCGGATGTTCTCTATCACCGCGCCGGGGTCGGAGATTATTCCGTCCTCAATGGCCTCGAGGTTGCCCTTTATGATTGTCAGCGGGGTCCTGAGCTCGTGTGCAATATTGGAGGTGAGATGCCTCCTCAGGGAGTCCTCCCTCCTCAGGGCCTCGGTCATATAGTTGAAGCTCTCCGTAAGCCTGTCAATCTCGTCTTTCAGGTTTTTGTGCACCTTCGGCGTCTGTACTGAAAAATTCCCCTCGGCTATCTTTTCAGCGGACCTTGTCAAGCGCCTTATGGGGTTGGAAAGGAATATCGTAAAGAGGAGGGACAGGACCAGCGCGCCTCCGCCGGCTATCAAAAAAGATATAACAAGGAACTCCTTGCCCCTCTTCCTGAAAATCTCTTCTTTCAAAGGCACTGTCCCGCGTCTCTCAAACGGTCTGATATACAGTCTGCCTATCTCCTCACCCTCTGCATACAGCGGATACCAGACAAACTCGCCGGTGCCCGTGGGCAGTTTCAGGAGTGAATTCATCCTTTCCCGCATATTAGGGCTTATGGTGGACAGGACTTCTGAGGAAGACAGCACTGTATTTCCCCAGTGATCCTCAACATAGGCGTCAAAACCGAGCATCAGGCCCCAGTGGAGCGCTTCACCGAGAAGCTGCCTGTCCCACTTGCCGTCGATATAGCTCCCTTCAACCGAGGCCATGACCCAGTAAATGTGGTCTTCTTCCGTTCCCCTGATAAAATCATTGAAGTCCCTGATGATCATCCTCTCAAACACGATATTTGACAGGAGGGCGAGTAAGATAATAAATATGAACGCAAGAAAGAGTTTAGTCCTCATCGGGCTGACCCGTGAACTTGTAGCCTACGCCGTAAACGGTCTTGAGATATGAGGGTTTTTTCTGGTTGTCTTCAATCTTGCGGCGGATATTCTTTATATGTGCATCAATGGTCCTGTCGTAGCCCTCGAAATCATAACCGAGGATCACATTGATAAGCTGGAGCCTCGTAAAGACCTGGCCGGGATGCTCTGCAAGGCACTGCAGGAGCTTGAACTCAGTAGGCGTAAGCACCGCCGGCGACCCCCTCTTTCTTATCTCAAAGCTGGATGAGTCTATGACAAGGTCTCCGTTGTTGAAGCTTATGCTCTTTTTCGAGCCTTTAACCCTTCTTAAAAGCGACTTGACCCGTGCAACGAGTTCCCTGGGGCTGAACGGTTTGACCACATAGTCATCGGCACCCATGCCAAGGCCCTTTATCCTGTCATCCTCTTCACTCTTTGCAGTCAGCATGATAATGGGGATATCCGAATCATTCCGGATCGTCCTGCAGATGTCTTCCCCATCCATATCCGGAAGCATGAGGTCGAGAATTATAAGGTCGAACCCCTGCTTCAACGCGGATATGGCCTCCCGCCCTGTCTCCGCAACGGTCACGTTGAAATTATCCTTTTCCAGATAGGCCCTGACTATCTCGGCTATCTTGCTTTCATCTTCAACGACGAGTATACTGCCCCTGTTCATGAGCACATAATAACATAAATTATTATGAAACTATTACCTTGCCGACCTTCTTATGCGTACCTTCCGGCGTAATGATAACCAGATTTCCGGGTATATCTTTTTCTTTTATAGACTATAACCTTACAGTGGCATAAAAATATCGCCGGCGGGCAAGGGGAGGCTGCCGGAAAAGCTTTATCTGCGATTCCACTCACCCCCCAGCTCCCCCGTCAAGAGGGAGGGGGAACAGGTCTTCATTCTGCACCCTTAACTTTGAACCTTGTTCCCCGGCAGCCTCCCTTGCCCCGTTTATACAATGTTAAGGATCACTGTTGTCTATGATTTTTTAGGAATCATGGGTTCTTTTCTTCTGCACTTCTGATTGGCAATTGTCTAATACGTATGCGGGCCTGTTCAAAAACAACGACGCTTCCCTCTTCTAAAGCCTTCTGAATAGCCGGGAGATTTGCTAGCAAAAGTTTTAATTGTCTGTCTGGACGACGTTCCGTGCTTCGACGAAATAAGATTACGGACGGCTTGCTTTCGTGCCGCAGTGCCAGTAATGTTCCAAAATCCGTGTCTGCCGAAACGAGTATAAGGTTTTCCTGGACAGCCCGGGAAAAGACAATGTCGTCATCTGCTAACTGTAATCCATAGTCACGAACATGTATGGCATGGTGTCCTGCTTTACGGAGTCCCTCGGCAAGTAACGGTGAGAGGGCATTATCTATCAAAAAATTCATGATGACGTAACCAGAGGGATTTCGCGCTCCCGCACAGCTTCGGAAGCATACCGCAGCGCCTCATGGATATCCTCATGTTCCAGATCAGGAAAGGCTTTGAGAATTTCCTCTTCTGACATGCCGTCAGCAATCATACCGACAACGGTTGCAACCGGTATGCGAAGCCCCCGAATACACGGAACACCACCCATCTGGTTCGGGTTAACTGTAATGCGAGTAAATTGCATTTATCTACCTCCTTGCATCATTATATCAAAAATCTCCTGTTAAACCTTGCACCTATACGCCTTCTCAAGCCTGTTTCCCCCGTCAAGGGGGAGGGGCAACATTCAAGAGGATTATTTCGTCCTGTACCAGATATTGCATGCCCCTTCAACGGAAACCATGCACGGCCCTGCAGGGCTCTGCGGGGTGCAGGCCCTTCTGAACAATCCGCAGGCGGATATGCCCTGCCGAGGATTATATCGCCGCATATGCAGCCGGGTATCTTTTCCTCTTTCACATCCGTGAGCCCGAATACCTTCCTCGCATCCCTTCCCGCATACTCCTCCCGCAGCTCCAGCCCGGATGAGGGGACACGGCCTATCCCCCTCCAGTTGACATCCGCAACCTCAAAGTATTTATTCATGAGCTCCTGTGCCCGCATATTGCCTTCAGGTCTGACCACCCTGCCGTAAACATTGCCTGCCCCGCCGTCGCCATGTTTAAGGCGGCTGAGAATCTCAAAGATTCCGAGCAGGAGGTTTTCAGCCTCAAATCCGGCAACCACTGCAGGTATGCCGTATTTTTCAGGAAACACATCCCATGCCTTTGAACCCACTATCGCAGAGACATGGCCGGGTGCGATAAAGCCGTCAATCCCTGTTTCCGCATCCCTGACCAGGGTCTCCATGATTGCCGGGGTCAGCCTGTGCGAGCATAGCATAAAGAGATTCTCAGGCACCCCCGAGTCAAGTATGGCGGCGGCGGGCGCTGTGGTTGTTTCAAAGCCGATTGAGAAAAAGACGATTTTCCTGCCCGGGTTTGATCGCGCGACCCTTACAGCCTCAAAGGGCGAGGTGATTATCATGTAATCCCCTCCGGCGGCACGTATGGAGCCGTTTCTTGAAGGGACCCTGAGCATGTCACCGTAAGTGACCAGTATGACATCCTGTTGCCTTGAAAGGTTAATTGCATTGATGATATCGCTTTCAGGGCACACACACACCGGGCATCCCGGCCCGGGGATCAGCTCCAGGTTGCCGGGCATCAGGCTCCTCATGCCGGAGAAGGCGATCGTATGTTCATGGGAGCCGCAGACATTCATTATCCTGACCGTCCTGTCTCCGGGCACCAGAGAGTGGATGCGTCTTATTAACTCTTCAACAGACAATGTCGTCATACCTCATAAAAACACCCCTTGCAGGCGGGAGGGCCTGCGGGTTTATGCAACATTCAGGTCAATATCCCGTATTTTACCTTACAGCCGGATAAAAATATCGCGTGCGGAGAGGAAAATTTTTTCTGTTATGCTTATCATAAATATTAAAATATGCATTTGTTTCACCGCTAATATTTAAAAATTTAAAAAAGGAATCTTGCAACGGCTTCGGAATGCCTGGATCAACAGAGTATGATGTTATCATTGCAGGGGCCGGCCCCGCAGGCTCCACCGCCGGATATATTCTGGCTGAGGCCGGGCTGCGCGTTCTTATAATCGATAAAAGCACATTCCCGCGGGAGAAACTCTGTGCAGGCTGCATAACCGCCAAGACCGTAAAACTCCTGCAGCGTGTATTCGGCGAGGGCACCGCCGACCTCAGGAAAGGGAACATCATTAATTTCGAAGCCCGCCGCTACGAGATTTTCTACAGGGATAAGCTGATTATCGGGAGAGATACGAATCTCCCGTTCTACTTCGTGGAAAGATACACGTACGACGATTTTCTTTTAAAAAAGGCCCGCGGGGCAGGCGCGGAAGTGATCGAGGGAGATGGTGTTGAATACTTCGACGCAGACCGTAATTCAATCAGGACATCCAGCGGCCGGACATTCACCGCCCGGTTTATCATAGGCGCCGACGGCATCAACAGCGTCATGAGAAGATTCTTTCCGGAAGACAAAATCAACAAGAGACACTGGCAGGAGAATCTTGCCACAGGTCTGGAAATCTTCATAGACCGCTCTGCCCTGAAAGAGGAAATCAACCATCCCCTTCTCTGTTTCGACTATGTAAATTACGGGTATTCATGGCTGTTTCCGAACAGGGATAGACTCATAGCAGGCACAGGCGGGCTTAACGTAAAAAACAGGAGGCAGCTCCTTTCTGCATTCAGGAAATTCCTGTCCACGCTGGACATAGGGGAAGTACGGCCCCGGAGGATAAAGGGATACCCTTTCCCGTACGGGAATTTCCTCCGCGAACCCGTGCATGGAAATATCATGCTCGTGGGTGACGCCGCGGGTTTCGCCGATCCCCTGCTCGGTGAAGGAATCTTCTATGCACAGAGAAGCGCGGAGCTTGCCTCAACCGCGATACTGAACGTCATGAAGAAAGGAATGAAAGCAGGGGATGCCGCGGCAGAGACGGCAAGGGAATATATCCGGTTATTGCAGCACTGTCTTTATACGGAATTTGACTACGCGCTGAAGACACGTAATTTTATCTTTAATTATTTCAACAAATTCAACAGCCTTGCCTTAAAGATGCTGATGACCGTCCTGGGCAGCAGGCCTGTGGAGACGATTCACGGCCTGAGGTCCTACAGGTGGATGAAGAAACATGAATCATGAGGCAACACGTTGACGGCTTGGGATTAGCATGAACCTTTAATGTTCGCAGAAACCGGCAAGAGAGACTGCCGGAAAACACTTATGAACGGAAAACCTTCACCCAAAACAGGTCTTGCCAGGATACGGCGTGCATTTTTCTATTCACTGAACGGCCTGCGTTTTGCCGTCAGCAGCGAGCCTGCATTTCGCGAGGAGATATGCCTGTTTGTTGTCCTGTTGGTTGTTTTATATTTTATGCCGATATCCATTACCTTCAAGACCGTCCTGTTTTTCGCCAACACACTCGTCCTCATCGTTGAACTTCTGAATTCCGCGATTGAATCCATTGTTGACATGGCGTCACCTGAGTATCATGTGCTCGCCGAGAAGGCTAAAGACCTGGGCAGTGCCGCTGTATTAATCAGTCTTGTTCTGGTAATTGTATTGTGGGGAAGTGCGATCTGGTTTGTTCTCATGAATCGCGGCAGCGGATGACCCCGAACTCTCCTGCCTGTGCAATATTAAGGCTTATATTCAACTATTCAACTGCCGGAGTTTCACCGAGTTTTACATCCGAATCAAGGGATATGGCCTCTGGTTTCTCAATTCATCGATCTTTCTCAGGGGCCTTTCGAGCATGTTGCTTCTCGTGGAAGTGAGTATGTCGTATTCTCTCTTGGCGGCATCCAGCCTTTCTCCCATGATCCTGAATTTATCCCTGTATGCCTTCCACTGCTTTGAAAACTCCCCCAGCAGCCTGAGTATCTCGGATGCCGTGCGCTCAAGATTGAAGTTCTCTATCGCCTGCCTTATGACGGCAAGAACCGCGTAGAGTGTAAATGGGGAGCACAGGACGACCTTCTGCTTCAGTGCCTCATCCATGATGCTCGTGTCCGCCTCATTTATAAAACCGTACACCTGCTCGTTAGGGATAAAGACGAGGACATAATCCACAGTGTTGTCCGCAGGATTGATATAATCACGGGTGGTGACCTGCTTTATCATCATCTTCGTGCTCCTGAGGAGCTCGTCCCTGTAGCGTTTCCTGTCATGCTCGGACTGGGCGTTGAGATAGTGCACATAGTTGTCCAGGGGGAACTTTACATCCATGTTTATCTTCAGGTTGTTCGGCATGAAAAACGTATAATCAGGCCTTCCTGATGAGCCGTCCAGTGTCTTCTGCTTGATGTAGTTGATGCCCTCCACCATTCCGGCCAGCTTTATGATGTCCTCCGCCATACGCTCGCCCCATTCACCCCTCTTTTTTGAGCTGGCAAGAGCCTGTGTCAGGTGCTCGGTTGTATGCTGGAGTTTCGATGTGATCTTCTCATGATTCTCCACAAGGGCGGAAACCTTAAGCGCCCCCCTGCTTACATCTTCAACCCTTTGCCTCACGTCCGAAAGGGTCCTGTCCATCTCCTTGAGGCTCCTGTCGATAAGCTCCTTTTTCCCTTCAAGCTCCTTCATACCCTCAACGGTCTGGGATTTGAGCCTCTCCTCGGCCAGTTTCAGGAATTCGTCGGAATTCTTTGAGAGCGCCTTCAGGGAAAGGGTGTCGAATTTGGCCAGCAGCTCTTTTTCTATTGTCTGGAGGTTTTTCTCGCTTTCATGGTACCTTGCCTCAACCGCGGCCCGGATCCCCGACTCGTTCTTGAGGTCGTTCTGAACCTCCGTGAGTTCCTGTTTCATCCGCTCGAGCTGCTGCCGGAGTTCGCTGTTTACGGCCTCGGCGCTCCGGGCCTTTCCCTCATAAAGAGAGGTTTTCCTTGACAGAATAATGTAGGTGACAAGCGACGACAGGACACCGCCGATTAAAAGCCCCGAGATAAGAAACCCTATATCCGTCGGCATGGCTATCTGATCATCCCCGGCTTGATAATCCACTCCACGGCCCACCCGCCGTCCCCGGACCTCTTCATGCATACTATGCAGCCCCTCTCAAAGTTTACAGCACCCTTTTCACTGCTGCCGCACAGGAGCAGGGACGACAGGCCGGCCATGTGCGGCAGATGCCCCACCAGCATTATGTCCTCACGGATTGTCGAAATGCGTTCAAACCATATCCCCGGATCGTCCATGGGCAACAGCCCCTCTGATTCGGATATGTCCGTATCCACGGTTATGTGATCCGCCAGTACCTGCGCTGTCTGCAGGGCGCGCATCTTGCCGCTGTGAAATATACGGTGCACCCTGATATTCAGTTTCGCTGCAAAGGCGGCAACCCTTTTTATGTCCTGAATCCCTTTTTCAGAGAGGCTCTGTGTGGGGTCTTCCTCCTTGCTCATTGACTCTGCATGCTGCACAAGATAAAGATTCATCTTCCTTCCCTCCTTTGTCTAACCCTTACAGTGGCATAAAATACTGCTGGCGGGGCAGAGGAGTCTGCCGGGAAAGCTTTATCTGCGATTCCTTCAGGAAATACTTTGCACGCCATATTGACGTCTTTTGGAACTTCATTCTCCGTTACTTCCTGCAACAAGAACATATTTTCCAATATCTTATCGCTTTATAAAGGTTTTCCGGCAGATTCCTCTGCCTCTTATGGTTCAGCTTATCTCCTCCCGCGTGCCGTCGAAAAACCTCTGCACGTCTTCAACGCTGTGCACGATCTCCATCCCGGGCAGCGAAGAGACGACCGCCCTGCCGTACGAGCTGGTGACAAGCCGCGTATCAAGTATGGCAACCACGCCGTAGTCATCCACACTCCTGATGAGCCTGCCGAAGCCCTGTCGCAACTGGAGGATGGCGGACGGCAGAGCAAGGTCGGCAAACCACCTGTTGCCCAGCCTCCTGCATCTTTCGTCATACACCGGGTCTCCTGGGGAGCCGAAAGGCATCTTCACAATAATAACCATGCTCAGGTCTTCACCCTTTATGTCAACACCCTGCCAGAAAGTAGCGGTTGCAAGGAGGACAGAGCCGGGTGTTTCCTTAAACCACCGGATCAGTCCCGGCGGGGGCATATCCCCCTGTGATTTAAAGGGGTAGTCTATGTTGATATGCCGTGACGCAAAATTAAGATGCCTGTACGAGGTAAAAAGCACCAGGGCCCTGCCGCGGGAGGCAGTGACAAGCCTTTCAAGGACCTTCAGGCCGTTGTGCAGGAATGCCTCCTCATTGCCTCTGACGGGGGGCGGCAGCTCCTTCTCAAGATAAAGCAGGGCCTGCCTCCTGAAATCAAACGGCGACCCCGCCACCATCTCCCTGAAAGAGAGTCCCCCCTTTCCGCTCTCCCCTCCACTTACACTTGCACTTACACCCACCCCGTTCCCCGTAATACCGAGCCTCTGTTTCAGAAAATCAAAGCTCCCCGCCGCCGTCAGTGTTGCGGATGTCAGGACAACACTGTCATAGGCTGCCACCAGTTCCGCAAAGGCCCTCCGGGATTCCACGAGGCTGCTCCGGAGTTCGAGCCGGTTATTGTTTACGGACAGATAATAAACCTTCTCATTATCGCCCTGTTCTATAAAATCCTCCATAACCCTGTCGAGAGAACGGGCATAGGCAATGGTGGTTTCGGCCTTGTCCCTGAACCCGCTGTCCGGAGAGGGTTCCTTGGAGGCATTCAGCCTGCGGGCCACACTGTCAAGCGCCAGTTGCCCCCTGAGCGCCGCCAGGCCTTCCCTGACGTCATCCGGTATGGGCGAGAAAGTCCCGGGCTGCATATCCTTCCTTTTAAAAAACATATCCACCGGCTCAAACAGATGATCAACGGCTATCTTCATACCCTTCAGGCGGTAGAGCAGCCACACCACCCGCGAATGGTTCAGGACACTGCCGAGGACATGGGAGATGACATTTTCGATCTGATGCGCCTCATCTATTATCAGTTGGCCATGAAACGGCAGGAGATTGAAATCAGAAAGCAGGTCGAATACAAGCAGGTGGTGGTTGACCACGAGGATGTCCTTTTTGCGCAGCTCCCTGTAATGCCTGTAGTAGAAACACCGGCTGTAATAGGGGCACCGGGCGACCCCGCAGTCATCCGGATCACCGCAGACCCTGTTCCAGAAATCGGGGATAAACGGCAGCTCGTCCCTGTCCCCTGTCTCTGTGGCAGACGCCCATTCGGCAAATTTCCTGTAGGATTCTCCCAGTTCAACAAATTCCCTCTCGCGTTTCAGGCAGAGATAATTGTTCTTTCCCTTAAGGAGGGCAAAGGAAAACTCCTGCGGAAGCGCATCCTGCAGGAAGACCAGGTCCCGGTTTACGAGCTGGTCCTGAAGCGCGATGGACGCCGTTGACACAACGGTCTTCTCACCGGACAACACGGCGGGGATGAGATAGGCAAAGGATTTGCCGACCCCTGTGCCGGCCTCTGCAAGAAGGCTCTCTTTGTTCCTCAGGCAGGAAAGCACCTCCGCAGCCATCCCGACCTGCTGCGGCCTGTTTTCATAGCCCGGGAACCTGTTTTTTAAAATATTGAATATGTCGGTTAATTCCTGCATTTCCAGAACCCCGTGCGGCATCGCCTTATAACCGTTGCAAAACCCGCAACCTGCAACTCGCAACCCCCTGCCCGTTTATGCAACATTAAGGTTTCCTCTGCACCGCATTTGAGAGCAGTTCACCGAGGGATGAAAATATGTTCTGCAGAACCTCTGTCTCCGGAAGCGGTATCTTCAGATATGACCTGCCTGTGTCCGCATCTCTTTCGAGCATTGCATTGAGATACTTCTCCACGCCCTCCCCAGGCTGCGAAATAGTCTTGCTGAGATTCATCAGAAGAAACTCAGCCCCGCTCACAAGCAGATTATTCAGCGGGTCTTGTGCCGTTCCGTTGCCCTTTGCGGCGGCTGCGGATTTGCTGCTGCCCGCATCAGCCGCGGCTTCCGAGGCCTGCTCCGCTTCCTCCTGCTGCTGCCTCCGTCTTTCAGGGTCCGGCTTCTGCATGTTTTCGGTCATTGTCTCCACTGTCTTCATGAATCTCTTGAGCTGGGATTCGCCGAGCATGACCACATCTTCACCGTCAAGGTCCAGCGCGCCTGAAAACAGTGACCGTTTGAATTTCAGCAGATCGAGAATTCTCTCTTCAATCGAATCCGAGGTGACAAAGTTGATTATGCGGACCTTCCTGCGCTGGCCGAGCCTGTGCACGCGTCCGATGCGCTGTTCAAGCACGGCAGGGTTCCAGGGGATATCCATATTGATCACGACCGATCCGCTCTGCAGGTTCAGCCCCACACCGCCTGCGTCCGTGGACAGGAAGACCATGCACTCAGGGTCTTCCCTGAACCGCGACATCAGATTCTTTCTTTGCCTTGAGGGGACACTGCCGTTTAAGTGGACATATCCTATGCCGTTTCTCTGGAGTACGTGCTCCACGAGCTCCGCCATCCTGAGCCACTGGCTGAAGATGACGACCTTTTCCCCGCTCTCAATGACCAGCTCTTTCAGCACCACTTCCAGTTCCTCGACCTTGGGGCCGTGAATGGTCTTTTTGTCCACAAGGTAGGTGTTGTCAGCGGCCATGCGCATATAATTCAGGGCAATCTGCAGCCGCCGCTGATCCGCCTCGCACAGGAATTTATAGCGGCGCCACTTGGCGACTATCTTCACCACTGTCTCGTAATTTTCCTCGTGGATCACACCCTGCTCCGGCGTCATAGGGACAAAAAAGTTTTTATTCACCCTCTCCGGGAGCTGTTTCAGCACCTCGTCCTTCTTCCTGCGTATCAGGACATTCTTCAGTGAATCCCTCACGGATTGCAGGTTGCGGTAACCCACCACCTTGCCGCCGTCATCCGTAATCCTGTGGAAATGGACGAACCTGTACAAGGGGCCGAGATGGCGCCTGTCGATAAACTCCATGATGGAGTGCAATTCCTCGATCCTGTTTTCTATCGGAGTGCCTGTCAGCACAATGGCAAATGTTGATTCGAGCTGCTTGACATACTGAGCTGTCCGGGTCTTCCAGTTTTTGATTCTCTGCGCCTCATCGAGTATGATCAGGTCGGGCGCCCACTCCCTTATCATGTCGATATCCCTGAAGACCAGCTCATAGTTGATCAGCTTGTAAAAGGAGTCTTCCCTGTATATCTCTTTCCTCTGATGGTTCAGGCCCTCAATGACCTGAACCGTCCTGCCGGTGAATTTCTCTATCTCGGACTTCCACTGGTATTTCAGGGAGGTCGGGGAGACAATCAGCGCCTTTTCTATGTTGAACAGTTTCGCCATCAGCTCTGCCGCCGCAAGAGCCTGGACCGTTTTCCCAAGCCCCATGTCATCACCGATAAGGCAGCGCCCTGCATTGACTGCAAACAAAGCCCCCTCCTTCTGGTAAGGATACAGTTTGGTCTTCAGGATGTTTTTGAAAACAGGGCTGTCGATTCCGTTTTTGATATGGGTCCTGATGATTTTATGCCTGTGTTCAGCATCCTGGTGCTCGGCGATATATTCCATTACGTCATTGTAACACCGCACCTCATGCCCGTTGTCCCGCGGCACCCTGTTGATAAATTCGTGGAATTTGAGAATACGATCCTCCTTGAGCGTACCATCCGCATCAAAGAACTTGTTTACAAGAGAAAGCAGTCCGGCGGGGGCGTCCTGCCCGGCCCTGAACCTGACCTGTCTTTTCAGGCCGTAGCTTAAATAGACCTCTGAATACGGCGGGACAAATCCCTCCCTGAAGGCCTTTTTCGCCCCCTTTTTCTTCATAAGCCTGGAGAGGGTGAACTCGATATGCTTGCAGGTACCGAGATTGTTGATACTGTAATCCGGGCACGAGCAGTAATTATCTCCCGGCGCGCTGCCGCGGACGGCTATTTTGTAAGTCTTCCCGGACTCCGGATTGGTGAGAAGGAACTCCGAGAAAATGGGGTGGTCACCGATGTTTTTGAGCTTGAAATTCTGCTGGACGCCGTACTGTTTCCTGAGAATACGCTGCCACTCTTCCAGTCCGAGGTCATCCGGCTTATATGTTCTCGGCACGCGCAATTTGATCGGCTTCGCCTTTTTGTTTTTTGAACTTTTTGAAACTCTCTTTTCGGCGGCAGGTTTTTTCTTCAGCGCAGTTTTCATTGCATTATCGCTCCCTTCTTTACATTACAGTGGCAATAAAAACATCGTTAGCGGGCAGGAGAGCCTGCCGGAAAAGCTTTATCTACGATTCCTTCAGTGGTAACAGCTAAGCCCCCTCCCCCTAACCCCCTGGTTTATTATTGTCAAGTAAAAAATAATAATCGTAATATAAGGGAGTATA
>JAADFS010000012.1 GCA_013152795.1 Deferribacteres bacterium | reverse complement strand
CTCGATATAGGAATTAAGCTCTGAAGGGGAATTGATTCCGAATTTTTTCAGTTCATTCAGAATTTCTTTTTCCGTAAGTGATACCATCTTACATTGCCGGTGTATATAAGGGTTCCGGTAACTGTCCTGCAACCGGTGACGGCAGCATTCCTGCACCCGTGGATACAGAAACCCGCCTCCCGGCCGGGCATTTCCGCTCTCTTTAAATTTCGAATTATAAAATGGAATTTCTTACTGTCGAAAAAAACGATATATATTCACATAAGCGCATATGAATGTCAAGAATTATTGCATTTCTTTATATACTTCAAAATATTTTTTATATGAGCCGGGTTTTATAAATCCGGCGGCAGGGCCTGCCGCAGAACAGGACTGCGCCGCCGTGAGCCGGGTTTTAATGCGGCCGTAAGGTCGGCAGGCAATTATAACCTGCTGTTTTGTGGTAATATACAAAGGGTTTTCAGGGGAAAACACTAAAGGCGGTCTTTAATAACAAGGAGACAGATTTATGGACACGGAGAATTCCGGTAATAAAACGGCCAGGCGTGTATGGGGCTTGCTGCCCGCCCTGTTCCTTGTCCTGCTCATAATTGTCATTGTAGTATTGTTCGTCCGCATCGGGAGCGAGCGCGAGCGCCTCAGGGCGGAGAAGCTCGCAGCCCTTCACAAGGCCCGTCCACCGGTGAACGTGGTGGTGCTTGACCTGAGGCCCATGCCCATACGCGACCGCCTCGACCTTCCGGCCCAGGTGGAGCCGTGGGTTGAGCTGAGGGTGGCCGCAGAGGTGCCGGGCAGGATAGTGGAGGTTGCAGCAAAGGAAGGGGATTATGTGGAAAAAGGCGACCTGCTCGCGCGCATTGATACGCGTGATTACGAGAATGAACTCGAAAAAATCCGCGCGGAATACGACCTTGCCCGAAAGACCCTCGCACGCACGAAAGGCCTCTACAGCGAGGGCCTCGTAACCAGGGAACGCCTCGACAGCGACACGGCAAGGGTTGAGGCGCTCGGGGCCTCCATGAAAAATGCAGGGCTCAGGCTCCGCAGATGCAGCATCAATGCCCCTGTCTCCGGTATAGTAAACCGCCTTGACGCGGAAGAGGGCCTCTATATGAACACCGGCGATACAGTGGCCGTGATACTGGAGATAGACCGCATCAAGGTTGCCGCGGGCATACCCGAGTCTGATGTGGATGCAGTGGGAAGGCTTGAATACTTTGACCTGACCATAGATTCGCTGGGCGGAAGGACCGTGAGGGGCAGGAAACACTTCCTGTCAAAAAACACCGAATCCTTTGCGCATGTTTACAGGCTTGAGATAGAGGTGGACAACCCCGGCCGCGATATACTGCCGGGCATGTTTGCAAGGGTGAACATAGTGAAGAAAGAGGTGCCCGATGCACTATCCGTCCCCCTCTATGCAATCATAGCACGGGAGGACAGGCAGTTTGTCTATGTGGCGGAGGACGGAAAGGCAAGGGCCAGGACCGTTGAGACAGGGATACTCGAAGGATGGAGAATGCAGATCACAAAGGGCGTTGAACCCGGAGACCAGGTGATAGTGGTGGGTCAGCGGAGTGTCAACGACGGCCGGGAGATAAACATCGTCCGGACGGTCACCGACCCGGAGGAGCTCCTCAGATGATCCTCTCCGACACCGCGGTACGGCAGCGCATAAGCGTGATGGTGCTGGCCGTGATAATCCTGGTCTTCGGCACATACAGTTACATGACACTGCCGAGGGAGAGCGAGCCGGACGTAACCATTCCATATGTGTTTGTATCCACAACCTACAAGGGTGTCTCCCCATCTGACATAGAGACATCCATCACCATCCCCATAGAAAAAAAGCTTAAGGGCCTTGACGGCGTCAAAAAGATACACTCCGTAAGCTCCGAAGGCGAGTCGTCGATAAGCATAGAGTTTCTGACAGGCATTGATATAGATGATGCAATCGAAAAGGTGCGCAACAAGGTGGATGAGGCAAAGAACGACCTGCCCGCCGACCTCGAGGATGACCCGTCGGTCTTTGAGGTGAACTTCTCGGAGATGCCGATAGAGGTCTTTTCCCTGAGCGGCACCTGCGGCAATCCCTGCCTGAAAAAGATAGCGGACGAGATAGAGGATGAGATAGAGGGCATACCGGGTGTCCTTGATGTTACAGTGGCGGGCGCCCTTGAGCGCGAGATACGCATAGAGATAATCCCTGAAAAGCTCGCCTTTTACAACATTCCCATTACCGCGTTTCAGAGGGTGGTCTCGGGCGAGAACCGGAATATATCGGGCGGGGCCATACGGCTGGGCGACGGCCGCTTCCAGATCAGGGTGCCCGGGGAGTTCAGGTCCCCTGCCGAGATTTACGGCCTTGTTGTGGGCATGCACAACGGCCAGCCGGTCTATCTGAAGGACGTGGCGCGCGTGGTTGACGGTTTCAAGGACCAGGCGGACCGCTCCCGCCTCAACGGCAGGGAATCCGTAAACATAGCCGTAAAAAAGCGGGCAGGGGAGAATATAATCCGGATCAGCGAAAAGGTGGACGAGATACTCCGGCGGCTCAGGCCGGGCTGGCCCGAGGGCACGCAGATCACAAAGGTCATGGACAAGGCCAAGGATATACGCCAGATGGTCGCCGACCTTGAGAACAACATACTCTCCGGGCTCATACTGGTGATCGTGGTGATACTCTTTGCCCTGGGCGTAAGGAACGCGGTGCTTGTCAGCCTGTCCATCCCCTTTTCAATGTTTCTGTCATTTATCGTGCTTTCGGCCCTGGATATCACGCTCAACATGGTGGTGCTCTTCAGCCTCACGCTTGCGCTGGGGATGCTGGTGGATAATGCGATCGTGATAGTGGAGAACATCTACCGGTACATGGAGCAGGGCGTGCCCCGGATACAGGCGGCCATGCGCGCCACCTCGGAGGTGGCCTATCCTGTAATAGGTTCCACACTGACCACGCTTGCCGCATTCTCGCCCATGCTCTTCTGGCCGGGTATAATGGGTGAGTTCATGGGCTACCTGCCCATTACGCTTATTATTACGCTTTCATCGAGCCTGTTTGTTGCAATGGTGATAAACCCCGCGCTTGCAGCCTTCTTCATGAAGACCAGGAGGCCGCCTGAACAGCAACTCAGCGCGGATGAGGCCGTAGCCGCAGGGGAGAGGCCCATTCAGATAAAAGGGCCGGTGCTGACCCTGTATTCGCGGTTCCTCAGGGGCGCGCTGAGGCACCGCGTCTCGGTTCTGCTGATTTCCTTTGCTGTAATGATATTGCTCTACCAGGTCTGGGTTCTTACGGTGGGTATCGAAAAGCCGGTGGAATTTTTTCCGCATATAGAGCCTAAATCAATGTACGTAAACATCGACATGCCCGAGGGTGCCGACCTTGACTACAGCGACCGGGTGGTCAGGCAGGTGGAGATGCGCATCAACGGTGTCAGGGGCGTGAATGCAGAGGATTACAGGAAGTCTTACACCATGAAGCGCCATAAAAAACTCGGAGGAGAGGAATACCTCGGGCCGAGCGACCTTGACAACATAGAGTATATCTATGCAAGGTCCGTGGCCTTCCCCCCCGCAGGGATGTCCTTTGAGCAGACCACGCCGAACTATGTGGGCATCCAATTCATAGACCTCAAGGACCGGCGCATACCTACCTCCGTGACCGTGGAACAGGTGAGGGAGCGCGTAAGAGACGTCCCGGGCGGCAAGGTGACAGTGGCCGAGGCAAAACAGGGCCCCCCCACGGGTGCGCCGATAAACATAGAGATATCCGGCAGTGACTTCGCCATGCTCGGCAGGCTGGCCGCTGACATCCGCAAGATAATACAGCAGGTCCCCTATGTGGAGGATATCAGGGATGATTATGTGGAAGGCTCGCC
Source organism: Deferribacteres bacterium (assembly GCA_013152795.1). Taxonomy (GTDB): domain Bacteria; phylum Nitrospirota; class Thermodesulfovibrionia; order UBA6902; family UBA6902; genus JAADFS01. Next base: position 6,095 of record JAADFS010000012.1, on the reverse strand, counting down.
TTCCGTGAGGATAAGAATAGACCGCAAGAGGGCCGCGCTCTTCGGGCTCAGCACCGATGCAGTGGGATTTGCCCTGAAGACGGGTTACAACGGCCTCGGCATATCGACATACAGGGAAAAGGACGAGGACTATGACATAACAGTGCAGCTCTCCGACGCGGACCGCAGGAGCACGGATGTCCTGAGGGAACTGATGATACCCGCGCCCGACGGCAGGCTTGTGCCCCTTACCACCATCGCCAGGATCGATTACACCGGCAGCCTCGGCAATATCGTGAGGATCAACCACGAGCGTGTGGTCACGGTAAAGGCCAATGTGGATGAGACAAAGATACCCGGGCCTGTGGCCCGGGCCCAGGCAGAGGAGCTGCTTAAGGATTTTCCGCTTCCTCCCGGATACAACATTAAATTCACCGGTGAGCTTGAGTTCCAGAAGGAGGCAGAGGACTTCCTGTCAAAGGCCTTTGTGGTTGCTTTGTTCCTGATATTCCTCATCCTCGTCACCATGTTTAATTCCGTGACACAGCCGTTTATTATCATGACATCCGTGATACTATCCCTCGGCGGCGCCTTCCTCGGCCTGATGGTGATACGCTCGCCGTTTGGAATCATCATGACCGGTGTGGGGGTGATATCCCTTGCAGGCGTGGTGGTAAACAACGGCATAGTGCTCGTGGACTATATCAACAAGCTCAGGCAGCGCGGTATGGATACAGAAGACGCTGTGGTGGCAGGGGGTGCCACCCGCCTGCGTCCCGTGCTGCTTACCGCGGTTACGACCATACTGGGGCTGCTCCCTATGGTCACAGGGGTGTCTTTTGATTTCAGGATGTGGGAGATATCCTGGGTGAGCGAGTCGAGCTACTGGTGGCGCTCCATGGCCATAGTTGTGATATTCGGCCTTATGACAGCCACCTTCCTTACCCTCGTGGTGGTGCCCACGATGTATTCACTGTTTGATTCCCTGCAGCGCGGGACAGCGGCCCTGGCACAGGCGGCAAAGAGGCTCTACTGGAGGCCGTATTACAGGTTTTTCGATAAATAATCTTAATGTTGCATAAGCGGGTTGGGGGGAACAAAGTTCAAAGTTCTGAGTTCTGAGTTAAGGGTGCAGGGGACAGGGTGCAGAAAGAAACAAGTCCCCCCTCCCCTGGCGGGAGGGGGTTAGGGGGAGGGGGTGCCCTGTTACCCCTGAAGGAATCGCTGGTAAGGTTTTCGCCGGCAGGCTCTCCTGCCTGCCGGTGATACCTTCAAATGCCACTGATAAGATACAAGTTGTAAACAAATGGATATAACTCTTTTAAACACGGCGATGTATCTGGCGGTTAATCTCCTGCTGTTTTCTTCATGGTACCTGCTCCTGTTCAGAGAAAGAGACCGCCTGCTCTTTGCCGACAGGGTGACAGGCGCCTTTATAGCCGGACTGGCCCAGATAATCGCCACAGAGCTGGTGCTCGGCGTAGTGTTCAGGCAGCTCTTTGCAGGCCCGCTCTTTACGCTTAATGTCCTCATATCATCAGGTGTGCTGGCTGCGGCCCTGCGGCGGCATGCAGGGGGGCTGCTGAGGTCAGTATTTGCCGAGGCAGTGGATGAGGCGGTGCGGATATTGAAAATCATCACCGGCGACAGGGCACTGCTGTGTGTCTTCAGTCTCTTTGTCATCATGCTCTGCTGGATGGTCTTTCTGGGATACCTCTTTCCGTCATATACGTGGGACTCGCTCTGGGTGCATCTTCCGTCCGTGGGGTATACACTGCAAAACGGCGCCATACAGGTAAATCCCGCTTATTCGTTTATCGATATCGTCGTCAATGTCCTGCCCCAGAACATGGAGCTCTTCTTTGTCTGGAACGTCATATTCCTGAAAAGCTCAACCCTTGTGGATTTAAGCCCCCTGGTCCTTACCCTCGCGGGTATGCTCATAATCTACGGCATGGCCGTTAAACTCGGCATGCGGGAGAATCATGCAATCTGGGCCTCCCTGCTTTTCTTCTTCACTCCCGTGATACTCCTGCTGAGTGTGTCGAATTACGTGGATGTCCCTGTGGCCGTCCTGTTTCTTGCCGCCATAAACTTCCTGATGTACGGCATGCCGGGATACCGTGCCGGCAATACCGGCAAGGTGGAAAAGGTACCAGTCCTTATCTCCGGCGTGGCGACCGGCATACTGCTCGGCACAAAGGGCTCCGGGCCCCTGTTTGTCGCAGTATTGTCGATCGCGATCATCATTCAGGAGGCCGTAAAACACGTCAAACAGTACGGAGGGCCCCTGCGTCCCCTGTCTTTTGCGAAAAAGGCACTAATGCCCTATCTGGTGCTGTTTATCCTCCCCGCCCTTTTGTGGGGGGGCTACTGGTATATAAAGAACTGGGTGGTGTACAACAACCCCCTGTATACGACGGACATCTCCGTCATGAATGTCACGATATTCAAAGGCCTGTTCAAGGGGATAATAGACCCGGCGCCGGAAGTCATTACAAAGCTGACGCCCCTTGGAAGGCTGTTCTACGTATGGCTGGAGAGGGTGCCGTATTATCTTTATGATTCGCGGCTGAGCGGATTCGGGCCCATGTGGTTCATCCTGTTCCTGCCGGCCGCGGCCCTTGCCGTTTTACATGCCGTGAAAAGGGAAGAATACGGTTTCCTGTTCGTAAGCGCGATCCTTGTCTTCACATTTGTCATTTACCCGAGAAACTGGTATACGAGATACGTCATCTACATCGTTGCGCTCGGCCCCCTGTCATTCGGCATGACGCTTGATTACTTCAGCAGGAGGGCGAAAATCCTGAAGGCGGCCGCGCTGCTGCTTGTGTGCTACACGTTTCTTACCGCAAACTCGCCCTGCATAATGCCGGAAAAGATCAGGGAATTCATCCAACTGCCCCCCCGGGAGCGCACGATCGCGAGGCTTGCGCCCTTTAACATCGACGTGCACGCGCGGCAGGAATACGGATACTGGACGTGGATAAGCAATAATGTACGGGAGGGGGACACCCTCGCGTATACATTCGACCCCCTGTTTCTCACGCCGCTGTGGAACAGCAATTTCTCAAACAGGATAATCTATATCAGGGCGGACACATACAAGGCATGGCTGAAAGAGCTTGAGAAGAACAACGCGACCTATGTAGTGATCAAGAGGAATTCAACGGAGGGCCGGTGGGTCGAGAAGAGGAAGAAGCTTCTCGCAAGTTTCCGGTGGCTGGGCGCCAAAGAAAAGCTGAAGGACGTATATGCTGACGACAACTACATGATAATGAAGGTTGTGAAAGGGGAATGAACGATAAAACTCCCCCCTTCCCTTATTTTCGGCTATCATTACAAAATGCATGGTAGCCGATTTAACGGTCTGTAACATCAAAAAATTCTTGTCAGTTTCTGAAAAATTCGGTTACACTATCGTGAATATTTGAAGATTGTATAATTATTTGGTTCCCGCTTCGCTACGCTGCGGGGAGAACCAGGAGGTGGAGACGAGTGCCCATCCGGGGCACCGCTCAACTGCCGCGTTATAAAAAATAAATGACAATAAAACCTCATATCCTATTTTTGGGTAACTCTGTAGATAAATCTATTCAAATTGATTTATTAAAAGAGTATATTCTTCATATGGATGATTCCCTTGCCCAAAGTGTTAAATCTTGTAAGGGCAAACACGAAGATTTGTCTTTATCATTGAAATGCATTGCAGATGACAAATCAGATTTATTATCTAATCATTTTCCGGAACTTCTACACGTTGGCTTTGTTATATCGGCAGTTATTTTTCTCGAAAATGAATTAACTGGATTTTGTCAAGATTTAAAGAAAGTGGAAAACCTCGGTCTTACTCACAAAGATTTATCGGGCTCTTTTATAGAACGGTTCAAGAAATACTGTGAACATATTGCTAAAGTTGATTTATCAATTTCTAATGAGGCTTGGGAAGATATAAAAGGTGTATTAGAAATCCGTAATTGTCTTGTTCATAATCTTGGTTCTATTTTAAACTTTGGGAAAGCTAATACTATTAAGGCATTTTCTAAACGTCATGGATTACCAAAGATAGTAGATAATTCTATTGTTGTTGACAAAGCAGTATCGATAAAAATTTTAGATATTGTCAATAATTTTATTGAGGCTTTCTATCAGGGAGCATTGGCTAAGTACCATAAATAAGTTTAAGTATTTTATAACACTTATAAGGCCTCCGTATGTCAAGGGCAAAGACTCACCCGTTACGGATTTTCGGAGAAAATCGGTCAAGCGAAGCGAGACGATAAGGAACAGGTTCTGACTTAGTTGCACAATCAACGGCTGCAAGGCATATTCTATACGTCTGATTCCGATCCTTTTCGGAATCATGAGGTAAGATGCCAATGACCACATATGCACATGTATGATGTGAGTCAGAATAAACAATAATGTCAATCTTTGAACTGATAAAGAACACCTGGAACTTAACCGTAGATAAAGAAAAAATATACGATAGGCTTCTGCCGTTCATGGCTATATATGTTCTGACAAGCATATATGGATTTGTATATTATGTGTTTTTTCTGGAAGGAGGTATACTGGAGAAGATTTTCAAAAGCCGAGGGCTGACGTTTTATCCAGTAGTTGAAGCTTTAATAACTTTGTTTCTGGCGGCAAGTTTAATATCTGTCCTTCTTGCTATTCTGATAGGCGTGTTTTACAGTTTCGATGTTCCCGGTAAATCATCCATTGATAATGTTTTTATAGAGGGGTTCAGGCGTTTATTCCCATTTCTTTTGGTTTTCTTGTTTAATATTTTTATTGTGATTCTCGGACTTTTGTTCTTTATCATCCCTGGAATTTATTTAAGTATAAGGTACAGCCAGTCACTGTCCGTTTTAGTTTTAGAGAACAAAAGAGGATTTAGTGCGCTATCGAAAAGTAAAAAATTGACCGAAGGTTGTTTTTGGTCACTTACTTTTAAATATCTCATTTTGATCTGCCTCATGGCAGTTTTCTACTATGTCATTTTTAGTGTTTCTAAGCTCAATACGGGTTTCATAAGCCTGCTTGTCCCACTATTTGGTATACCGTTTTCTATGGTTTTTCCCCTGGCTTATCAATTTAACATATACAGGCAGTTGAGCCAAAAGGCATAACCTTAATGTTGCACAAACGGGCGTGAGAGTGCCGGGTTGTGATTTGCGGGTTCAAAGTTAAGGGTGCAGGGGGCAGTTGTCAGGGTGCAGAATAAAACAAGTCCTCCCTTCCCCTATCGGGAGGGGGTCAGGGGGAGGGAGCTGAGCTGTTATCCCTGAAGGAATCGCAGGTAAAGCTTTTCCGGTAGGCACTCCTGCCCTGCAGGCGATGTTTTTATGCCACTGTAAGGTTTATAGTATTTTCATGAAATCTGTTAAAATTAACTATGTACTTCAAGGTAATCGGAAAAATACGGGAAGTAGAAACAATTGCTATTAGACATGGAATTAAGAACTTGAATCGGTTAAACAAAATGTATGGCAAAACAAACTGGAGAAAATTAAAAGGAAAATGTCGGGTGAAATTAAAAGATGGTGCTGTTGTTGATGCTGAAGTGCATTGGTATGAAGGACATGGGATAGGGAAAAAAGAAATGAAAATCAAGAGATATTTATAAAGGAGGACTTATGAAAAAACATTTTATGGTTTGTGTCAACAATCGTGGATATGAAGCATCATTGGAGACGAAGAAGCTATATGAGGTATTGCCGGATAAGGCAGCAGAAAAACATCATCAGATACGAGTTATAGATGAATCCGGTGAAGATTATTTATATCCTTCAGATTATTTTGCACCTGTACGCCTTCCTGCTGAGACAAAAGAAAAACTAGAATTAATTGCAGCCTAAGCCGCTGCACGAGGACAAGTGTCAGCAGTGATTTCTTGAATTTCGATAAAAACTTTTAGGAGGCTTTCTGTAATTTTCCTTCATTCTGCACCCTGACAACTGCCCCCTGCACCCTATACCTTCAACTTTGAACCCGCAACTCGCAACCCGCACACCCCGATAATAGCCGGATTATTGACACAACACAGGCAAAGGGTGTAAATTTGGATTAAAATTCAGGAAGGGAGAAACCGGTGACTGAAGAAGAAAAGA